>CAYRAC010000237.1:0-6403 GCA_964422045.1 uncultured Steroidobacteraceae bacterium | reverse complement strand
CAAGCGTGCTCGCGCTGATAATGCAGCGTGTGTTTGCGCACGAAGTTCTGCTGCACGGGTTCGTCGGCGGACGCGGCCAAGAATGCAGCCTCGGCGAGCAACTTGATTTGCAGCGGCAGCAGATCGCGAAATATCCCCGACAGGGTGACCATGACATCGATGCGCGGGCGGCCCAGCTCCTCGAGCGGAATCAAAGTCGCGCCTGCGATCCGCCCATACGCGTCGAAGCGCGGCCGTGCGCCGATCAAAGCCAACGCCTGCCCGATCGGGCCGCCTTCGGTCTTCAAATTGTCGGTACCCCACAGTACCAATGCCACGGATTCCGGCAATGGATTGCCCGCCGCCAGGTGGCGCTCGATGAGTTGCTTGGCTTGCTTTGCCCCTTGCAACATCGCGAAGGCGCTCGGGATACGGAAGGGATCGAAGCCGTGCAAATTTCGCCCCGTCGGCAGGACGGTCGGAGTCCGAACTATGTCGCCGCCGGGCGCCGGGCGCAGGAAGCCACCGTCGAGCGCGTGCACGATCGCCTCGATTTCACCGTTGTCGACGAGCATTCGATCGGCCGTCCGCAACTCGCCGAGCAGCGTCACATCCGCCTCGCAGGCGGGCAGGCCTGCGGCAGCGAGCGCCTGCTCCGCGGGACTGCCGTCCATCACCGCCAGCACGGCGCTGCGCAGTGCACTGGGATTTGCCGCAGCAGCGGCGCTCGCGGATTGCGCCATCGCCATCAGAAAGTCGACACGCTCCAGCGGCGTTGCCGCACGTCCGACCACGTGCAACCCGTGGGGTATCAAGGTGTACTCGAGTTCCAGGATCTGGGCACCGAGCCTGGCGATCGACGCATCGGCAGCGCCGCCCCACGCGGGCTCGAGTTCGGCCAGGTCGAGCGCGGCCGCCTGCGATTGAATCAGCGCACTCAACGAGTCTCGGTTGCAGGCGTCCGGGCCGGCCGTTCGCCAGCTTTCGATCGAACTCTTCAAGTCGATCAAGCCTCGATACAGACCCGCGTGAGCCACCGGCGGCGTGAGATAGCTGATCAGCGTGGCGCCGCTGCGGCGTTTGGCAATCGTGCCCTCGGAGGGGTTGTTGGAGGCATACAAGTAGAGATTCGGCACGTCGCCGATGAGCCGGTCGGGCCAACATGCAGCGCTCATCCCGGACTGCTTTCCGGGCATGAATTCGAGCGCTCCGTGAGTGCCGAAATGCAGCAGCGCGTGCGCGCCGAAGTCCTCGCGCAGGAATCGATAGAACGCCGAGAATGCGTGAGTCGGGGCAAAGCCCTTCTCGAACAATAGCCGCATCGGGTCGCCTTCAAACCCGAACGCCGGCTGAATGCCCACGAACACATTGCCGAAGCGCTCGCCGAGCACGAAAATCGACGCGCCGTCGCTTTGCTGCTTGCCCGGCGCCGCTCCCCACTGGGCTTCGATTTCCTTGAGGTAACGTTCGCGGCGCACGTGGTCGCCCGCAGCCAGGCGCCTGTACACATTCGCGATCGCGCCGGCCTGGCCCGCATTGCCGTTGATGATCCGGTCGCGCAATGCATCGACGCTCGGCGGCAGCTCCACCCGGTATCCCGCGCGCTGCAGCGAATCGAGCGTGCGAAATAGCGATTCGAAGACGGAGAGGAATGCAGCGGTTCCCGTGTTGCCGGCATTCGGCGGGAAATTGAAAAGTACGATGCCAACCTTGCGATCGGCACGCGGTGTGCGGCGCAAGCCGATCAGTTTGGCGACACGTGCAGAGAGCATTGCAGCGCGTTCCGAATGTACGACCATATCCTTGGCGCAGGCGGCCGCTTGCGAACGGCCGCCGAATACCAGGGGACCCGTGGCGCCGTCGAGTTCGGGAATGGCGACCATGATCGTCGATTCCACCGGCAGCAGCCCGCGATCCGAGCTTTCCCACTGCTCGACGGTTTGAAATTCCACCGGGTGTGCCGCGACGTACGGCACGTCGAGGGCTGCGAGCGTATCTTCCGCCGCCTTGGAGTCGTTGTACGCCGGTCCGCCGACCAAGGAGAAGCCGGTGAGAGATAGCAGCGCATCGATGGCCGCAGCGCCGTCCCGGACGAGGAATTTATCGATCGCCGGCCGTGCGTCGAGGCCGGCCGCGAACACGGGTATCACACGCAGGCCGCGCGCTTCGAGCGCCGCGATTACGCCGTCATAGTGCGCGCAATTCCCGGCCAGCAAGTAGGAGCGAAGCAGTATCACGCCGACCGTGCCGTGCTTGCCATCGCCGGGAAGATCGGCGGCGCGATCGCTGAATCGTGCGGGCAGACGCGGGTGATATACGCCCACCTCTGGATAGTCGAGCGGCGGCGCCACTTTCGCCGTCGACTGCAGGCAGGCGCGTGCTCCGGATGCGTAGCGCCGCACCAGGAAGCGCACCATGTTCCCCACGTTCTCCTCTGAACCGGCCAACCAATATTGCAGAGTCAGGAAATAGGCGCGAACATCCTGCGCGGTGCCTGGAATGAATCGCAGGAATTGCGGAATCCGCCGCAGCATTTTCATTTGATCGGCGCCGGCGCTGCGGGTGTTCTTGTGCGCTCCGCGCAAGCGTTTGAGCAGCGCCAGCGGTCCGCTTTGCTTGCCGTCCATGCTGAAGCGGCCGAGCCGCGTGAGACGCACGACCTCCGCCGCAGACATGGCGCACAGCATGGCGTCGCAGTGTTCGCGGCGTTCCTGCAGTGCCTTGAGCAGCGGCTGGAAATGATCCTCCATGAACAGCATCGTCACCACGATGATGTCGGCGCGCGCGATGGCGTTCAAGCAACGCTGCAGCGCCTCGGGATCGTTGCCCCATTCGTCCGCGGCGTGAATGCTGAGCGACAGACCCGGCATCTCCTTGGCGAGCCGCGTCGCGGCGCGCGCGGTGGCGCTCGACAGATGGCTATCCATCGTCACGATGGTGAAGCGCAGCGGCGTCGACTCAGCGGCTGTAATGCGCTTTGGCATCGTACAGAGTCTCCACGGTGATGAGCGCAACGCGGCGCTCGGCGGCGAATTGCTCGGTATTGCGGCGCGCCTTGCCGCGTACGAAAAACGGAATCTTGCCGAGTTCCTTCTCGGCGTCGGGAGCCCACAGCGAGGCGAGCGCTGCGCTTTGCTGCGCAACCACGGCGCTCGATCCCAGATGCGAGGCGGGGGCGGCATCGTTGAACTCGAAGTCGCCGCGAAACATCGTCAGCAGGTGCTCTTCCAAACCCATCATCAAAGGGTGCACCCAGGTGTCGAAAATCACATTGGCGCCCTCGAAGCCCATCTGCGGCGAGTAGCGCGCCGGAAAATCCTGTACATGCACGGGCGCGGAAATGACGGCGCAGGGAATGCCCAATCGCTTGGCGATGTGACGTTCCATCTGCGTTCCGAGTACAAGTTCGGGTTGCAGCTCGGCGACTTTGGCCTCAACTTCCAGGTAGTCGTCCGTGATCAGCGCTTCGAGAGAATAGCGCTGCGCCGCTTCGCGCACCTCGCGGGCATATTCGCGGCTATAAGTCCCCAAGCCGACGACTGCGAAGCCGAGTTCTTCGCTCGCGATGCGCGCCGCGGCGACGGCGTGCGTGGCATCGCCAAAAACGAAAACGCGTTTGCCGGTGAGGTAGGTCGAATCAACCGAGCGCGAATACCAGCTCGCATGCTCGGCAGGATGATTCGCGGCACCCTTGGGATCGACGCCTGACAGCGCGGCGATTTCCGCGATGAACTCGCGGGTCGCACCGACCCCGATGGGGATGCTCTTTATCGTCGGTTGGTCGAAGGTGCGGCTCAGCCACTGCGCGGCCACGCCGGCGGTTTCAGGATAGAGCAGCACATTGAAATCGGCTGCGCCGAGACGCTGCAAATCAGCTGGTGAGGCGCCCAACGGAGCGATCACATTGATGTCGACTTGCAACTGCTCGAGTATTTGCCGCACCGCGAGCAGGTCGTCGCGATGACGAAATCCGAGTGCGGTCGGGCCCAACAGGTTGCAGCTGAGCCGCGCGCCCGGCGCCCGCGGCGGCCGCCTGAAGCCGGGAGCCGGTGCCAGCGGCGTGCATATCGCGCGCACCAACTGATAGAAGGTCTCCGCCGCTCCCCAGTTCTCTTTCTTTTGATACGACGGCAGCTCCAGAACGACGACGGGTATCGGCAGCTTGAGCGCCCGCGCCAGGCCGCCGGGATCATCTTGAATCAACTCGGCTGTACACGAGGCGCCGATCAGCATGGCCCGAGGCGTGAACCGCTCGTACGCTTCGCGCACCGACCGTTGCAACAATCCGGCCGTATCGCCGCCCAGATCGCGCGCCTGAAAGGTCGTGTAGGTCACCGGGGGACGTTTCGGCAGCCGTTCGATCATCGTGAACAGAAGATCGGCGTAGGTGTCGCCCTGCGGCGCGTGCAATACGTAGTGCACGTCGCGCATCGCGGTCGCGATACGCATCGCGCCGACGTGCGGCGGTCCTTCGTATGTCCAGACGGTGAGCTGCATGGCTAGGCGACCAACCGTGCGCGCCGCACCAAGGGCCGCGAAAAGAGCTCCGCCAGGTCGGCGGCCTGGTTGAAGCCCTGGATGGGTGTGAACACCAACTCGATCGACCATTTGGTGGTAAGGCCGGCCGCCTCCAGGGGATTGGCGAGCCCGAGGCCGCACACCACGAGATCGGGACGGGCCGCATGACAACGGTCCAGCTGATTCTCGACGTGCTGTCCTTCCACCACGTAGGCGTCCGCCGGCAGAAGCGCGAGATCGGCCGCCAAATGCGCGCGGTGCAAGAAGGGAGTGCCGATTTCAATCGGCCGCATGCACAGCTCGCTCGAGAGAAATCTCGCCAAGGGCACTTCGAGCTGCGAATCGGGAAAGAAGAAGATGCGCTTTCCGGCGAGCTGATCCCGGTAAGGCATGAGTGAGCGCTGCGCCCGTTCGTACGCGGGCTGCGTCGACCGAGAAAACACCGCTTCGGGCACCTGCCACACGTCGGCCGCCGCCTTGAGCCAAGCGAGCGTCCCCTCGGCCCCCAGCGGAAAAGTGGCCGCAATCAGCCGCGCGCCCCGTTCCTCGAGGGCGCGGGCGGTGTCGGCTAGAAACGGTTGCGCCAGCAGGAAGCGCGTCTGCGGACCCACTTGCGGTAAGTCGCTCGAGCGCCGCGGCGGGAAGAAACGCACCTCGGCAATGCCCATGTCATCGAACAGACGCCGTATTTGATCCTCGACGACATCTGCCAGGGCGCCGACGATCAGCAGGTTGGCGGGAGCCGTTGGCGGGCGGGCCGCAAGGCTCGGTACCAGCGATGCAAGACAGGCATCCTCACCCTGCGTAAATGTTGTTTCGATTCCGCTGCCGGAGTAATTGAGGACCCGCACGTGCGGCGAGAAACGCGCCGACAGGCGCAGCGCCGCGCGTGAAAGATCGAGCTTGATGACCTCAGACGGGCAGGATCCCACCAAGAACAACAATTTGATGTCTGGACGACGCGCCAAGAGCTGGGTCGCAACCCGATCCAGTTCCTCGTTGGCGTCGGCCAGGCCGGCCAGATCGCGCTCATCGATGATGGCGGTCGCAAAACGCGGTTCGGCGAAAATCATCACGCCGGCCGCGGATTGGATCAGGTGGGCGCAGGTGCGCGAACCGACCACCAGAAAGAATGCGTCCTGGATTTTTCGATGCAGCCAGATGATGCCGGTCAGGCCGCAAAACACCTCGCGTTGGCCGCGTTCGCTGGAGATTCGCACGGCGCTCACGCGATGACTCCAGGCGCCGCGGGGTGCGAGCCCGACGCGCGGGCCGCAGGGCCGGCGCCGTTCGACTGCGGGGATCGTTCAAGCCGAGCCGCGCGCAGTTTCACTAAAAACTGCGTTGCGTTCAGCAAATAGGCAGAATAGGCTAGCAACGCGATGTACATTTGATAGCGGGCATGCAACGAGCCGAATAACAACGCGCCCAGATACGCGGTGTGTAACGCGAGCACGAACATGCTGACGAAGTCTTCCCAGAAAAATGCCGGTGCGAACAAGTAACGGCCGAAGACTGCGCGCTCCCAAATGCAGCCGGTGATCATGATCGTGTAAAGAACGAGGGTCTTTATGACAACCGATGTCGTTGCCGCAGCGAACCCCGCACCGGTCACCAGAAAATTCAGCACCAGAACGGCGCTGACCAAGAACACCACGAATTGTATGGGAGCAAGTACTCCTTGGATCAAAGTCCAGGGTGAGGCATCGCGCCTCAATCGTTGCTCCGGCGTGTACAGCGGCATCGTATTCGAACCCTAGTCCCGTTGCCTCCCGTCTGTCAACAAAACTGTACGTAAAGCAAACTTGACAACTCGGGACGAAGTTGAGATGGTCACGGGACGCCGGTCGGAGTCGATTTTCGCGCTAACGAGGGAGCAGCCTTAAGGACGAGCAAATAGGGCAAC
>CAYRAC010000236.1:0-6404 GCA_964422045.1 uncultured Steroidobacteraceae bacterium | reverse complement strand
GATGCTCCACTCTGGTCGCTGTTTTTTGAGCTCGCCGCCAATGTCGCCTACGCAGTCGCAGCCCCGGCGCTGCGTACTCGCTATCAGTGGCTCTTAGTCGCTCTGTCCGGAAGTGCGCTCACGGGTGCCATCTATGTGTTCAACGGCGGCGATTTTGGACTGGTGCGTTTCCAACTGGCCACGCTGCGCGTGGCATTTTCGTTCTTCCTGGGCGTTGCCCTATATCGAGCCGCTCCTTGCACGAGCTCGATATCCAGCTGGGTGCTGCCGATTGTGGCCACACCGTTGATTCTTGCGGCGCTCGCTGCGGTGCTGCTGGCGCCAGGTCCTGTGGGTTGGGGTTACGACCTGCTCGCCGTTTTGGTAATTTTCCCCGCCTTGCTGCTGGGCGCGTTAGCCGCCAATCCCGGCGGTCGGCGTTTACGGGCGGCATGTACGGTCCTCGGGACCTCATCGTATCCCCTCTATGCGACCCACCTGCCGTTGCTGTTGCTGGTCTACGGCGCCTGCTTCGATCAATCCGCTCGCAGCGTCAGGACGATCGGCTTCGCGGCAAGCCTGGCAGCGGTGTTGCTGCTCTCGTGGCTGATGGCAATACTATTTGATCGGCCGCTGCGCCGCTGGGTGAGTTCCCGCGTCACGCATCCAAGGGGCATCCGGCGCAAAATCATGCGGCTCTTCATGGAACGCGGCTTTGCCTCACGTGCAATTCGTCTGCGCGCCTACGGCATCATGCGCAATCGGCTTGGAATGGCTGCTCCCATGCTGACGGAGGATAGAAGAGTACTCGAGCAAATCATCTTTGCGCATTACCGCAACGATTCACGCATTCGAAATGTTCTGTTCGTGGGTTGCGATTCGTACACGGCACATTATCAGCGGCGGTATTTTCCGCAGCACAACTACTGGACCATCGACCCTGACGCGTCGTGCCGCCGATTTGGCGCGAAACAACATGTAACTGGCCAACTGCAGGATTTGAAGAAATACTTCTCCAACGAATTTTTCGACCTGATTATTTTGAATGGCGTATACGGCTGGGGCCTGGATTCGGCGGAAGATTGCGATACCGCGGTGTCGCAATGCCGTGACTGCCTCGCGCCCGGCGGCCACATGCTCATCGGCTGGAACGATGTGCCGGGGCGCGATCCTGCGCCGCTGACGGCAGTCCGCAGTCTTTCGCGCTTAGCGAAATTCGCCTTCCCTGGATTCAACGACTGGCAGTACCTGACGGACACTCTCAATCGGCATACCTACTATTTTTATACCAAGACCGAATGAGACGGACCACTGCCGCAAATGCAAAAAGTACTCAAAAGACTCTTGATCAAAGCGCTGGGCAGCAGAAGAATGCATAGTCTGCGCTCGCTCATTCAGAGTTCAGCGATCCACAGCCAGCGGCCCTGCGTACGGCAACCCGAGAGCTGCAAGATCGTCGTGCTGGCGCCGCACATGGACGATGAAGTTCTCTGTTGCGGCGGGACCATCGCTAGACATATACAGGCGGGGGCGCAGGTCGCAGTGATCTTTCTGACCGACGGACGTCATGGCGGCCGCGCGATGGGAGCGCTGGCGGAACATGAACGCGAGCGCCGGCAACAACAGCTGGTCGCAACCAGAAAACGGGAGGCGCGGCGCGCCGGCGCGATTCTCGGCGTACAGAACATCTTTTTTCTCGACGCTGAGGATGGCCGGCTGCGCGCCGACGCGGGGGCGGCGATCGGGCTCCGTGCGATTCTCGAGCGCGAGCAGCCGCGTGTGGTCTATTTGCCGTTCCTGCTGGAGAATCACGTCGATCACCGCGCGGCCAGCGACATGCTGATGGTCGCGACCGCGGCGACGGCTCTGGATGTCGAGTGCCGTTGCTACGAAGTCTGGACGCCGTTGTTCCCCAACATCGTGGTCGAGATCGATTCCACGATGGAGCTGAAAAAGCGCGCCCTGGAGTGCTATGAGAGTCAACTCGTGGATATGGACTATGTGCACACCGGTATCGGACTCAACGCCTACCGCTCATCCGCCGTCGGCTGTAAGACGGCGCGCTTCGTTGAGGCCTTTTATTCCCTCTCGCTTGCCGATTACCGCCTGCTCCACCGCCGTGTGAGCCGCTTCTTGTAGCAGAAATTGCGCGAATGTGCCGGTGCGTATCAGCCGACCACCCGCCAACTCGTAAATGACCTCGCAATGCCGAAGCGCCTGCAATCGATGCGCCACCAGAATGATCGTTCGGTGGCGGCGCTGCTCGACCAGCATATCGGTGATGTCGCGTTCGGTGCTTGCATCGAGCGCGCTGGTGGCCTCGTCCATGATCAGTAGCGACGCATTCCGGTAGAGCGCGCGCGCAATGCCGAGGCGCTGACGTTGTCCCCCGCTCAACCGAGCGCCCCCTTCACCGAGATTCTGCGTGAAGCCTCCGGGCAACTCGGCCACGCATTGATCGAGCCGTGCCAGCCGCACGACGTCGCGCAGCCGGGCCTGCGAAATTGTGGAAGCCGAGGCTCCGAGGGCGATGTTTTCGGCAAGCGTTGCGTCGCACACGAAGATGTTCTGCGGTACGTAGGCGATCGCGGACAGCCAAGCGCCCCGGTTGCCGGCATCGATCTCGACACCGTCGATCATCACTGCTCCCGCCTGCGGCACGAGCAGGCCGCTGAGCAGGTCGATGAGCGTGGTTTTGCCGGAGCCGTTTACACCCATGAAACCGACCACGGCTCCGGCGGGAATCGACAGGCTAAGATTCGCGATCGCGGGTGCGGCGGCGGCGGCGTGACGGTAGGAAATGCCCTGCAGGCGAATATCGCGGTGCGGCCTGCCCAGCCAAGAGGGCGATTCGGCGGGTCGTGCGGCAGTCTGGCGTGACCGCGCTCGTTGCAAGTCGGCCGCGATACGCTCAAAGGCCGGCGAGTCCGATCGAATTCTAACAATTGCCTGGAATACCTGCTGCAGGGCCGGCAACAGACGGTAGACGGCGAGACCGATGAAGCTCAGTTCGGCGATCAATGGGCCGACCGACTGGCCGTTGATGCGTGAGTAAAGCGCGACGCCGACCAAAACGCAGGCGGTCGCACATTCCAGAACATGCCGCGGGGTCTGCGCAATGGCGAGATTGCTGACAATGGTGGCCGAGATCGATTGGCAGCACCGCGCGAGCTTCGCCACGAAATAAGGCTGCGCTCGCAGCACGATGAGTTCCCGAATGGCACCGAAGCTTTCACTGACGATCCGCGTGCGTTCTGCGAATTCTTCGGTTTCGATCTCGCCGTTGCGCCGCAACCGACCACGCACGGCCGCGTAGATCGCCCCATAGCTGACGCCGAGTCCTGCAATCGCAAGCATGGCCACCAGCGGGTTCAGCAGCACGATCGACGCCAGGATGCACAGCACCGTGGCCAAGCCGCTCACCAGAATCAAGCCGTGCCGCAGAATACCGCCCGCGACGCGGCCCGTCTCGTAGAGAACGTTGCTCGTGAGCGTCGCGCTGCTGGAGCTTGAATGAAATTCGTAATCGCGATGCAAATATTCGTCGAACAAAGCGCTGTGCAGGGCGTCGCCGACGCGGAATGCGAAGCGGTCGATGGCGAGCGAGCCGACCAGGTTGATGAGGTTCGACAGCACGATGGCGCCTGCGAAGCCCCCGCCGAGGGCGATCACAAAGCGACTTTCTCCGCCAATGTGGAGGTATTCGTACAAAGAGCGCAGAGCTGGGTGAGCGACGATTGCGCGCGGCTCGGCGAGAACGCTAAAAAACGGCAGCACCGCCGCAATGCCGCCCACCGTCGACAGCGCCATCAACACCGAGACAATTTGCATGGCTATCAATTGACCGCGTTGCCGGCGATCGAGCAGCTTGCAGATGGCAAGCAGAGTGCTCACGGTGAGATCGCGCGCGCGCCCGCTAGCAGCGCGCCTCGCCACCAGTATGGGTAACGCCACGAGTAGCGGGCGCTCGATAATAGGGTGGCGAGGGCGCGCACTCGATGCCTGCGCAGAGCATAGCCTCTGGCCATGTTGGCGGAGATCTTTGCCCGCCGCTCATCAAGGACGCCATGCAGGTGCGGCGCCGCGGCCGAATGCTGGACGATTTCCAGGGTGCGCCGCAAGTTCTCCAGGCAAGTGAGGTCGTCGAACGAGTGCTGGCTGTGCCGCCTAATCAAAACCAACGGCTGGTCGATGAAATCGACGTTGCTTCGCAACGCCAGCCGCAGCCATAACTCATAGTCTTCGCACACCTGCAGCGACTCATTGTATCCGCCAAGCTCGTTGATCAACTCGCGGCGCACCACGACGCTCGGAGTCACGACCAAGGCTTGTTCGCGCAGCAACCGCTCGAAGATCCGGCCGCTGACTGCGGGGCACGGTGCGGCCTGCGGCCCGGTCAACGGCTGGCCGCAGTCATCGACGAGCGTGAAACCCGTATAGCTCCAGTGGCAAGCGGTACGAGAGCGCAGCGCCGCGACTTGTATCAGCAATTTGTCGGGCATCCACACGTCGTCGGAATCCTGGAACGCCACATATGTCCCGGTGGCGCGGCGCAAGGCGGCGTTGCGCACCACTGCGGGATTGCCACTGTGCGCAAGCTGCAGCACCTGGACTCGCGCTACGTGCTCGAGCGTGCGCAGATAATCCAGCGTCTCCGGACCCGAGCCGTCGTCGCCGATGATCAGTTCCCAGTCCTGAAAACTCTGCTCGAGTATCGAATCGATGGCCGCGCGCAGGTACGCCAGGCGATCGAATACCGGCACGATGATGGAGACAGCAGGTGCCATGTTCAGTGTTTCCGGCGCAATCCGTACGGTGCGCAGCATACGGCGATGGCCACGAGCCCCTCGGACCACCAACCCGGATGGCGCCATGAATACTGCGCGCTCGAGACCAGCATGCGCAGCGCGGCACGGCGATTGCCACCGGCCGCGTAGCATTTGGCAAGACTAGCCGAGTTCTTGGCGCGTTCTCTGCGGATAAAGAATTCGTAGGGGACCGCCGTGCCCGAGCGCAGCGCTTTGTCGAGCACTCGAACGCTATCGCGGAAGGAAGTCGCGGGGTCTCCATAGTGTCGCGCGTGACGCTGCACCACCGTCAGCGGTTGCGGAACGGCGTCGATCGCGCTGCGCGCCGCCAACCGCAGCCAGAGATCGTAGTCCTCGCACATAACCAGCTCTTCGTCGAAGCCTCCCACCTCGTCGAGCAACGTTCGGGCTACCACCACGCTCGGCAGCGCTATCACGGTCTCGGTGCGCAGCAGGGGACCGAGAATCCAACCGTCCGCGGCCGGCATTTCCCGCCTCGACTGCTTGGCCGCGTTCACCAGGACAAATTGTGTGTGACTCCAACCGCAGTCGCCGCGGGCGCGCAGCGAGGCGATTTGCATGCTGAGCTTGTCAGGCATCCAAACGTCGTCGGAGTCCATAAACGCGACATACTCGCCGTTGGCCTGGCGCAGCGCGCGGTTGCGCGCCACCGCCGGTTTGCCTGAGTGCGGCAGTCGGAGCAACTGCACGCGCGGCGGGTCCACCAGCGTCTGCAAATAGGCGCACGTTTCCGTGTCCGAGCCATCATCGGCGATCAGCAATTCCCAATTCTCGTAGCTCTGCGCCAAAACTGAGGCCACGGCCTCTGGCAGGTATTGAAGACGATTGAACGTCGGTAAAACGATGGAGACGAGCGGCGAATTTCTCATGAGGCTCGAGCCATGCGATGCTGCAAATCTTGATAGGCGACGGCCAGTTTTCGACCCACCGCCTCGAAGGACAACTCATACTCGAAATGCCGGCGGGCGGCTGCGCGCCGTGCCGCGTCGGGCTGCGCAGCAATCGCAAGCAGGGCGTCGCATAACGCTGCCGCATCGCCTGTCGGCCATAGCGCTCCCACTGCACCGTGGCCCGTGAGCGAGCGAAAGGAGGGGATGTCGGTGACCGCTGGCGGCAATCCGCACGCGAGCGCTTCGATCAAGGAATAGCCGCTGCCCTCGCGGTGGCTGCCCGACACGAAAATATCGGCGGCACGCATCAGTTGCTCGATCTCGCCGTGGGAGACTCGTCCCAACAAATGGACCCGGCCGCACAACAGGGGATCGCCGCTGATGCGCCCTCGAACCGCCGGCAGCAACGCCGTGTCGCCATAGCAGCAATAGAGCTGCAAATGCGGCAACCGGCGCGCCGTCTTGGCTATTCCATCGAGGACTACGAGCGGATCCTTGTTGGCGTCCAAATGACCCACCCAGAGGATCAAAGGATCGCCCGAAACCCTCGAGGAGCCGCGCGCCTTGACCTTGTCGCCCGGAGTGAAACGGCTGCTGGATTCCGGAATTGCGTACAACTTCGCGCGGGCGCGAAGCAGGCCGGCCGCGGCGAATGGTCGGGCCTGCTCCACGGAGCAGAATGCAATTCCTGCGGCAGCCGAGAAGC
>CAYRAC010000235.1:0-6406 GCA_964422045.1 uncultured Steroidobacteraceae bacterium | reverse complement strand
ACCCGCTTCACCTGGATCATCGGCAGACTCGAAGCCAAACTGATGACGGCCGTCGTTCCGGAAATCGAGTTTATCACCTTCGACAAAAGCGCAACGCTCGGCGAGTTGCGGCGACTGCGCGCGGTGTTGCGCGGCCGGCGATTCGATTTGCTGCTCGATTTGCAACTGGCGTTTCGCGCGAGTCTGGTGAGCACGTTCATCGACGCTCCGCTCAAGCTCGGATTCGACCGCAAACGTGCACGTGAGCTTCAATGGTGGTTCACCAATGCGCGCATCGCGCCGGCGGCGGCCGAGCACGTACTGGATTCGTTCATGGGTTTCGCGCGCGCCTGCGGCATCAACCCCCAGCAGCCGTTCTGGAATCTGGCGCTGCCCCCGCAGGCCATCGATTACGCCCGCGAGATCGTTTCCGACGAACGCCCAACCCTGCTGATCAGCCCCTGCTCCAGTCATCCGACGCGCAACTGGTCGGCCGAGCGGTATGCCGCCGTGGCCGACCACGCAGCCGCCGCGCACCGTATGCGCATCGTATTGGTCGGCGGCCGCAGCACGATCGAAGCGCAAATGGGTTCGCACATCATGGCCGCGGGCCGCCCCGGCATCATCAATCAAATCGGCAAGGACACCTTGCCGCAGCTTCTCGGGTTGCTGTCGCGAAGCAGCGTGCTCCTGTCCCCGGATTCGGGCCCCGTGCACATGGCCACGATGGTGGGGCTGCCGGTGATTGGCCTGTATGCAGCCACCAATCCGGCACGAGCCGGTCCGTACTACAGCCGGCAATGGTGTGTCGACAAATATGACGAGGCAGCGAGGCGCTTTTTGCGCAGGCCTTCGGCGGATATTCCCTGGACCACCAAGATCGAGCGCAGCGGCGTCATGGATCTGATCGCCGCGAGCGAGGTGACGGCGAAACTCGATGCGCTGATGGCGGCCGGCGTTTTTCGCTAACATAGGGCGCATGAACGAAATGAAAATCCCGATTTCCCCGGGCGAGGTGCTCGATAAGATAACGATCCTGCGCATCAAGACGCAGCGCATGAGCGACCCGGCCAAGCTCGCCAATGTCCGCGCGGAATTGCGCGCGCTCGAGGCGACGTGGGCCGAGTCGGCCTTCGCCAAGGTCAATATCGACGCCGACGTCGATGCCTTGTTGGCCGTCAACGAGCGCCTCTGGGTCATAGAGGACGACATCCGCGACAAGGAGCGCGCGCAGTCCTTCGATGCGGAATTCATCCGCCTGGCGCGCGCGGTTTATTTCGAGAACGACGAACGTGCTGCCATCAAGCGGCGCATCAACATCGCATTGGGTTCGGGTCTCGTCGAAGAAAAATCATATCGCGATTACAAGACTTGAGCGCAACGCCGCGGTGAGTCAAGCGACAACGCCTTCGCGAGCGCCTTCGGGAACGCCTTCGCGTTTGAGCGTGTACTCGGCGCCGCAGTACGGGCACTTCGCCCAGCCGGTGGCTTCGATCGCCAGATAAACCTTGGGGTGCGAGTTCCACAGAAACATGCCCGGCATCGGACACGACAGCGGCAAATCCGCCGCGGTCACGGTGTACTGATGCAGCGCGTTCGGCTGAATCAATTGATGTTTCGAATCGTCTTGGACCATCGCCGGCATTGTTCGCTCCGCTGCATATTCCGAATCATTCACGTGTCAAACGTCGCGCGCCATATCTCAACGACGCGCGCGCGGGTCGCTGCGTAGGGTGCCGCGTCCACGACGCGTTCGCCAGGGCCTTCAAGCGACAGGTGATGCAGCACGCTGCGGTAGCCGATGTAGGCATCCGTCAGCCACTGCGCCGTCGCCGGTTCGAGCACACCCGCCGCGGCCAATCCTTCGAGCTGCCGAATATTGTCCGAATGGGTCAGTAGCACGGGGTGTGCATTGGCCGCCGCCAGCACCCGGTACTGTACGAGAAACTCGATGTCCGCGATACCGCCGGCATCTTGCTTGATGTCGAACTGGCCGGCGCGCGCCTTGGAGAGTTCGCGGCGCATCCGCAGGCGCATCTCCTTGACGTCCGTACGCAGCGTGTCGCGATGCACGGCCACACCGAGCACGCGGCGGCGTGCCGCCTCGAAGGCTTCACGAAGATTCGTATCGCCCGCCACCGGCCGTGCTCGCAGCAGCGCCTGGTGTTCCCAGGTCCAGGCGTCCTGGCGCTGATAGCGCTCGAATGCATCGATGCCCGTAATGAGAAAGCCGCCTTTACCATTCGGCCGCAGCCGCATGTCCACCTCGTACAGGCGGCCGGCCGCCGAGTGCATGGTGAGCAAGTGCACAATGCGCTGGCCCAATCTCAAAAAAAAGATGCCGTTGTCGAGCGGCCGCTCGCCCCGGGTGCGCTGAATCTCGCCTCTCGAGTCGTGCAGGAACACCAGATCGAGATCGGAGCCGTAACCGAGCTCCAAACCGCCCAATTTGCCGTAGCCAACAACGGCAACGGCCACCCGGCGCAAGTGCTGTTCGTCGTCGCCGCAGTAAGGGATGCCGCAAGCCGCGGTCATCTGCTGCCAGGCCAGATCCACGCAGCATTGAACGATGAGTTCGGCAATATCGGTCAGCCGGTCGCTCACTTTCATCAGCGGCAAGCGCCCGGTGAGATCTGCGAGCGCCACACTGAACACCGCGACTTTCTGGAACTGCCGCAGAGCTTCCACCTGCCGATCCGGATCGTCCGTGAGCAGGCGCTCGGTGCGTGCGGCGAGTTCCATCACGAAGCCCTGGCGCGACGGCAGTTCGTCAAAAACCTTGGGGTCGATCAACTCGTCCAACAGCAGAGGAAAATCCGCGATCTGGCGCGACAGAAATCCGCTGATCGCGCACACATCGATCAAGCGGTCGAGAGCGGCAGGCTGCTCCTTGAGCAGCGCGAAGTACGAGGCGCGCGTGCCGATCGCTTCGAGTACCCGCAAGACCCGCTGCACCACGCTCGCCGGCTCCGGATGCTGTGCCGCCGACCTCAACAACCGGTCGAGGATGATGTGCAGCCGCCGCCGCCCGGTTTCGTCGAGCCGTCGATAGGAAGCGGCGCGCCGATAGGCGTCCAAGGTCGCCGCCACTGCGGCAATCTGCGCCTGCGGGAACCCGCTGCCGCGCAGTTCCTCATCGATTTTGACATCTTCGGAGGCCAACCAGTCGGCGCCGCCTTCATTAGGACGACTTTGGGCGTCCGGCCCGACCGACAGCAGCGCGTCGAATTGCCGCGCTACCGTGTCGCGGGCCCGGTCGATGCGCGCGCTGCAAGAGGCCCAGTCCGGCAGACCCATATTGAGGCTCAAGCGGACAAGATCGATCGGCTGTATCGGGATCGCGTGCGTTTGTTCGTCGCGAATCAATTGCACGGCGTTCTCCGCCTTGCGCAGTACGGTGTATGCGCTGCTCAGGTCCGCGATGTCCAGAGTCGACATGAGCTTCGAGCCCGCCAACAGCGGCAACACCTCGAGCAGCGCGGCATTCTGTAATCGCCGGTCGCTGCCGCCGCGCACCAGCTGCGCGGATTGCACGATGAACTCGATTTCGCGAATTCCGCCCTTGCCGAGCTTGAGATCATTGTCGAGTTCGCGCCGCGCCACCTCGCGCGCGATCAATGCCTTCATATCTCGCAACGACTCGATCACGCCGAAATCGAGATAGCGCCGGTACACGAACGGACGCACGAATTCCTGGTACGCCGCCGCGTACTCGGCGATTCCCAAGATGGGCCGCGCCTTGATCCAGGCATAACGTTCCCAATCGCGGCCGTGTTCCTGCAGATAGGTCTCGAGCGAGCCGAGACTCACGACCAGCGGTCCGCTTTCGCCGAACGGCCGCAAGCGCATATCCACGCGAAACACGAAACCGTGCTCGTTTCGGACATCGAGCAGCCGAATGAGCTCGCGGCCAAGACGATTGAAGTATTCTTCGTTTTCGATCGCGCGCGCGCCGTCCGTCTGCCCCGCCTGCGAGAACAAGAACACCAGATCGATGTCCGACGAAAAATTCAATTCGCGGCCGCCGAGTTTGCCCATGCCGAGGACGATCAGCGGCACCTCTGCGGCGTTCTCGCCGCGCGGTCTGCCGAAAACCGGCTCCAGATGCAGCCGCGCAGCGGCCGCCGCGGCGCGAATGCTGGCGTCCGCAAAGTCGGACAGGGCGCGCAGC
The DNA here is from genome assembly GCA_964422045.1 of uncultured Steroidobacteraceae bacterium. Lineage (GTDB taxonomy): Bacteria > Pseudomonadota > Gammaproteobacteria > Steroidobacterales > Steroidobacteraceae > Bog-1198. Next base: position 2,256 of record CAYRAC010000235.1, on the reverse strand, counting down.
GTTTCCAGAACCGTGGCGCGTCCCGCAATATCGCGCCAGGCGATGCGCAACATCTCGCGGCGGCGCCATTCGCGCAACACGCCGCCGGCGTCCGCTGCGTTCTGCGACTGGGCTGCGCGCGATTCATACTCGGCATTGGCGAGCCGCGCGTGGGCAGGACGACCCTCGTGTTGGCCAAACCACTCGAGAGCCTCGGGATCCTGGATCAGTACCGAGCCGATGAACTCGCTGCCGGCCGCGATACGCGGCAGTTCGTCGCGAAGCTGATCGGGAAGCAGCGCGTAAGCGCGGGCGAGCGCTTGGTGCGCACTGGCACGCTCCCACCAGAGCGCCAGCGACTCGCGCAATTCCTGCGGAACGGAGTCATCGCTTAGCACGGGCGAGCCGCTCATATCACATCGTGAGTCATATTCATCAGCGCTACCGGATCGCCGCGATAAACAATCTCGGAAACGGCAACAACACTGAGCCATCCGCGAGAGCTGGAAAAGCGGCCGCGACGGCAGCCGTATAGCGCTTGAGATATTCCGCTCGCGAATCCGAATCGAGCGGCTGCAAAAACGGCGTAAGACCGCTGCCCTTGAACCATTCGACGACGGCCCCGGCGCCGCCCGACAGCGGGTGATGGTAGGTGGTGCGCCAAACATCTACCTGGGAACAGAGCGGCCGCAACAATTCGTAGTACCAAGCAGCGTCCCCGATGGGCGTGCGCGCCGCGCCGGCCGCGCCGAGGATGTCCGCCCAAGGCCCCTGCGCAGCAATTTCGCGCATCAGCCGGTGCGCCGGCCCGTCGAGATTATCGGGCATTTGAATAGCGAGGCCGCCGCCTTCTTTGAGTTTCGCGGCGAGCGCTGGCAACAACGTCGCGTGATTGGGTACCCACTGCAACAGGGCATTCGCCAGGATCGCATCGAACGGTCCGGCGTCGCGCCATGCTTCGACTTCCTCGATCGAGAACTGGACTTGCGGCAGCCGGCGGCGGGCTGCCGCAATCATGTCGGCTGCACTGTCGATGCCGCGGACCGTCGCGCCGGCATAGCGGGCGGCCAGAACCTGCGTCGAATTGCCCGGCCCACAGCCCAAATCAACCACGAGCCGTGCCTCAATCGGCGGCAACGCCGCGAGCAGATCCCGCACGGGGCGGGTCCTTTCGTCTTCGAACGCAATATATTGCTTGGCGGACCAGCTCATCCCGGGGATGGTATCGCATCGGAAAGATCGGTTATTGCTTCCTCGGTTCACGGCTCTCGAGCAGCGACTGAATGCGCCTCAGCGAGTCGATGTACAGGTCGGTAAGGCCCTTGCCCTCGCTCTCCTCGAGGCCATCGGCGAGTACATTGGCAAGCGTGTCGATGGCCACTCGAACGGTCATCGACTCTGCATCGGTCAGCTTGACCCCGCTAATCACGATCTCGGCTTCATCTTGCATGGCACCTCCGCGAGCACCCAAAAAAAAGAGCGGACCGAAGCCCGCTCTCTTTCGACCAAATACCCGTTGCGGGGTATTACATGTCCATACCGCCCATGCCACCCATGCCGCCGCCCGGGGCGCCATGCGCATGCTCCTCTTCCTTCGGCGACTCCGCGATCATGACTTCCGTCGTGAGCAACAAGCCCGCTACCGAAGCGGCGTTCTGCAGGGCCAGACGCGTCACCTTGGTGGGATCTAAGATGCCCAACTCGATCATATCGCCGTACTCGCCCGTCTGCGCGTTGTAGCCGAACGTGCCCTTGCCCTCGCGGACACGGTTGAGCACCACCGCGGCGTCTTCGCCGGCGTTGGTCACGATCTGCCGCAGCGGCTCTTCGATCGCGCGGGCCAGGATCTTGATGCCCGTGGTCTGATCTTCGTTCTTGCCGGTGAGCTTCTCGATGGCCTTCAACGCGCGCACCAGAGCGACACCGCCGCCCGGCACCACGCCTTCTTCGACGGCCGCACGAGTCGCGTGCAGTGCGTCTTCGACGCGCGCCTTCTTCTCCTTCATTTCGATCTCGGTCGCAGCGCCGACTTTGATTACGGCAACACCGCCGGAGAGCTTGGCAACGCGCTCCTGGAGTTTTTCCTTGTCATAATCGGAGGTCGCTTCCTCGATTTGAGCACGAATGCTGTCGACGCGGCCCTTGATGTCCGCTGCCTTGCCGTGTCCGTCGATGATGGTGGTGTTTTCTTTCTCCACCAGAATCTTCTTGGCTTCGCCCAAATCGTTCAGCGTCGCCTTCTCGAGCGACAAGCCGACTTCGTCGGAGATGACCGTG
>CAYRAC010000234.1:0-6417 GCA_964422045.1 uncultured Steroidobacteraceae bacterium | reverse complement strand
TGAGCAGCGAGGAATTGCGCACCGTGGTGGCGGAGGCCGGCGCCATGATTCCGCATCGTCACCAACAAATGTTGGTCAGCATCCTCGATCTTGAAAGCGCCACCGTGGAAGACATCATGGTGCCGCGCAACGAAATCGTCGGCATCGACGTGGACGATGATTGGGATCGGGTTCTCGAGCAGCTGCGCCAAAGCCAGCACACGCGCCTGCCGGTTTACGAAGGCGAGATCGACCGCATCATCGGCGTACTGCACATGAAGCAGGTCGTGCACGAGCTGGCCCGCGGCCGCTTGGACCGCGCGAGCCTGATGGAAGCGGCCGCCGCGCGCGATGCTTATTTCGTACCGTCGGGCACCACTCTCAATACCCAACTGCTGAATTTTCAGCGCAACAAACGCCGCATGGCGTTCGTCGTCGATGAATACGGGGATATTCAAGGCCTGGTGACGCTCGAGGACATACTCGAGGAGATCGTCGGCGAATTCACGACCGATCCCGCGACGATGATGCACAAGGATGTGCACGCCGAGGCCGACGGCAGTTTCGTCGCCAATGCGTCGGCGACGATTCGCGCACTGAATCGCTCCATGCGCTGGAACCTGCCCACGGACGGGCCGAAAACCTTGAATGGCGTGATCGTGGAATTCCTGGAGACCATCCCCGAGGTGGGGACGACCTTGAAGTTGGCGGACTACATGCTCGAAGTGCTGCAAACCGGCGACAACGCCATCAAGACCGTGCGCATTCGCCCGCCGACGCCCGGCGTCTAGTCAAAATGCATCGAGCGCTTGGTTCAACCGCGTCACGCCGCGCACCGACATTCCCTCGGGGGGCCGTCGCGGCACATTCGCCTCCGGAACGACCGCCAATTTGAAGCCATGCTTGGCCGCCTCGCGCAGCCGCTCCTCGCCGAACGGCACCGGCCGAATTTCTCCGGCAAGCCCGAGTTCACCGAACGCGATCAACGAGTTCGGCACCGGCATATCGCGCAAGCTCGAGCGCGCCGCCATCACGATCGCCAAGTCTCCGGCGGTCTCCGCCAAGCGCACGCCGCCGACGACATTCGCGAACACATCCTGCCCTTGCAACTGCAGCGCTGCATGGCGATGCGCCACGGCCAGGAGCATCGTCAGGCGATTGCCGTCGATGCCGACTGCCACCCGGCGCGGATTGGCGCCGAGACTTGCGTCGGCCAGCACCTGGACCTCGACCAACAGCGAACGCGTTCCCTCGCGCATCACCGTGATGACGCTGCCCGGCACCGGCTGCTCGTGCCGCGACAAGAAAATGGCCGACGGATTCGTGACTTCGCGCAGCCCCTGTTCGACCATGGCAAACACGCCGATTTCGTTGGCGGCGCCGAAGCGGTTTTTCACCGACCGCAGCACCCGAAAGCGGCTGCCGGTATCGCTCTCGAAATAGAGCACGGTGTCGACCATGTGTTCGAGCACCCGCGGTCCGGCGATCTGCCCCTCCTTGGTGACGTGGCCCACCAGCAGCACCGCCGTACCGCTCGCCTTCGCAAAACGCACCAGTTCCGCGGTGCACTCGCGCAGTTGCGAGACCGCGCCCGGCGCCGACTCGACCCGTTCGGAGTGCATGGTTTGAATCGAGTCGACGATCAGCACGTGGGCCGCCAGGGTGGTTGCGGCGGCGACGATGTCCTCGACGCAGGTCTCGGTAATGAGCCGCGCCGTGGCCGCCGCCAACCCCAGGCGTCGCGCACGCAGTGCGACTTGCTTCAAAGATTCCTCGCCGGTGGCGTACAGCACCGAACCGGATTCGTTGAGAGCCGCGGCGGCCTGCAGCATCAGCGTCGACTTGCCGATCCCTGGATCGCCGCCAATCAGGGTCACGGATCCGGGGACGAGACCGCCGCCTAAGACACGATCGAGCTCGCTCGACCCGGTCGCGAGGCGCGGCTCGTCCTGCGCCGCCTGCACGGCCAGCGAGGAGGAGCTATCCGCGCGCGGCGTGCGGCTCGACCGGGGGGACTTGGGGTGGGCGCGCGCGACCTCGGCCAGCAGGCTGTTCCATTCACCGCAGCCGGTGCATTGTCCCTGCCATTTTGGCGAAGATACTCCGCAGTTCTGACAGATAAAGACCTCTTTGGACTTCGCCATTGGCTTCCTTCGCGTCGATTTGTGAGCTTAGCATTGCTGATAATGCAGCCCGATCACCTATACTGCCGGGCTTGTCGAATTGGGATTATGTCTATTGCATGCGCAAATTGGGGCTGATCGCGGCGATTGTGGGTTTCGGGACCGTAGTATTGGGTCTTTTGCTTCGCCTAATCGCGAATTTGGACACCTGGTTGTGGATTCCGGGCATGGCGCTATTGGCCGGCGGCTGCGCGCTCACGCTATGGTGCCGCTTTACCGCCTCGGCTGCCGCGACGCGGGCGCCCTCCATCCCGAGCCCCGTGGGCACGGAAACGGCCCGCCTGCTCGACAACTTCGAACAGCGCTTTGCCGAACTCAAGGGGCGCAAGCCGACCGCCACGGTGCTCGGTGATTTATACACCCTCGGCTCGCAGCTGGAACAACGTGGGCGGGTGCCGCAGGCCACCGCCGTCTACCGCCATTTGGCGCGTTTCGATAACACCTACCGCGACGTGGCCGCGCGGCTGCATCGGCTGATGGACGCCGAGCGCGCAACGCCAAAGTCTGCCGCGGCACCCGCCGCCGCACCGGCCAAGCGAGCGGCAAGCCCGCCGGCGCCGCCGCCCGCCGCGAGCGCGGCCGCGGCTCCCGAAACGGACCACCTCGGCCGCTACCACCTCGAACGCGAGATCGGGCGCGGCGCCATGGGGATCGTCTATCTCGGGCGAGATACGGCGATTAACCGCATGGTGGCGATCAAGGCCATACCGCTCGCCAGTGAGTTCAGCGACGCCGAACTCGTCGAGGCGCGCGCGCGCTTCTTTCGCGAGGCGGAGACCGCCGGACGCCTCAACCATCCGAACATCGTGACGATCTATGATGTTGGCGAGGAACGCGGGCTTGCCTACATTGCGATGGAATACCTCAAAGGCCGGCATTTGAGCGACTATGCGAAATCGGACAATTTGATGGATCCGCGCAAGGTCCTGGAAATCGTCGGCCGCACTGCCGAAGCCCTCGGGTTCGCTCACAAGCAGCAAGTCGTGCACCGGGATATCAAGCCGGCGAACCTGATGTACGATCCGGCCACCGATGTGTTGAAGATTACCGATTTCGGGATTGCGCGTCTCAGCGGCGCCGGCAGCACGCGAACCGGCATCGTCTTGGGGACACCCTCCTTCATGTCGCCGGAGCAGCTCGAAGGACGAACTGTGACAGGTCACTCGGACTTGTTTTCTTTGGGTGTTAGCCTGTTTCAATTGTTGACCGGCCAGCTACCCTTCAGCGCTGACTCCATGACCGGGCTGATGCAGCAGATTGCCGAAGCACCGCACCCGCCGTTGCGTGCTTTTCGGCCGGATCTGCCGCCCTGCGTGGAGAGCATTATCGATCGCGCACTTGCCAAGAACCCGGACGCGCGCTACGACTCGGGAGCCCAGATGGCCGCAGCCCTAGAGGACTGTCGAGCGCGTATGCCGAGCGGATTGCCATGATCGGACAAAATTCATGAGTTTGAAGGGCAAAATCTCCAGCGTCGCGCTGACCGACACCGGTCGGGTGCGCGAGCACAACGAGGACATGATCGGCGCCGAAGCCGACATCGGTCTTTTCGTGCTGGCCGACGGCATGGGCGGCTATAACGCGGGCGAAGTTGCGAGCGGCATTGCGGTCAAGACCATCATCAATTTGGTGCGCGATGCGCTGGCACGCGAGGACTTGACCGTGCCCGATGCGGACACCGGATTGACTCGCGCCAGCATCATATTGCGTGACGCGATTCACAGAGCCAACAAGATCATCTATCACACATCGAAGACCCAGCCGCAATGCGAGGGCATGGGCACGACGGTGGTGGCATGTCTGTTCCACGACAACAAGATGTCGATCGCGCATGTCGGGGACTCCAGGCTTTATCGCCTGCGGGACAACCGTTTCGAGCAGATGACCCTGGATCACTCGCTTCTGCAAGAGCTGGTCGATCGGGGGTTCTACTCACAGCAAGAAGCTCAGCGGGCGACCAACAAGAATTATGTCACCCGGGCCTTGGGAGTCGAACAAAACGTCGAAGTGGAGATACACGAGCAGCCGGTGCAGAAGTCCGATTACTACGTGCTCTGTTCCGACGGTCTGTCGGACATGATAGAAGATGAGGATATTCACTTAACAATCAGCACCTTTAGTGCTAATCTTGATACGGTTGCTAAGCAATTGATCCAGCTTTCTAACGATAACGGCGGCCGGGATAATGTGTCGGTGATCATGGCTCATGTTGCTGAGCCGTTCCCCGCGCACCGGCGTATATTTGACAAAATCTTGGGATGGTTCGGTTAGGGAACTTGGAGACTGAATGGCACGCCTGATGCTCAGCTTGGATGGTCAAATCCTCGCAGAATACAATATGAATAAAGAGCGCTATACGATCGGGCGCCTTCCGGACAACGATATTCGTATCGACAATCCGGCGGTGAGCGGTCACCACTCGCTCATCATCAATATTCTGAACGATTCGTTCTTGGAAGATTTGAACAGCACCAATGGCACGTACGTCAATGGCAAGCTGATCAAGAAGCACGCCATGCAGCACGGCGATGTGATCACGGTGGGCCATCATCAGCTGCGCTTCGTCGACAGCCAGGACGGCGAAGCCGAGCAAGACGAGTTCGAAAAGACCATGGTCATCACCCCGAGCTCTCAGGGTGAGGATCGGATCCGGCGTGTCGGCGTTGCCACAGATCAAGCAGCCAAAGCGGTGGCCGCCAAGCGTCCCGGGGTACCTGAGAGCGCCACGGCGTTGCCGAAGGCCAAGTTGCAGGTCCTGAGCGGCGCCTTTGCCGGCCGCGAATTGGAGCTCACCAAAGCGCTGACGACGCTCGGACGTCCGGGCGTTCAGGTGGCGGCGATTACCCGTCGCGCCGAGGGCTATTTCATCGTGCACGTCGACAGCGGCAAAGAGAACGACTTTCCGCAGGTCAACGGTGTACCGATTGGTCCGCAGGCGCGGCGGCTGAACGACAACGATGTGGTGCAGCTGGCCGGCGTGAAGATGGGCTTCTTCGAAAGCTAGCGCTGCCGGCATGGCCCCGCGCCTAGCGCACCGTGACGGCGACCCGTTGACTGATACCGCAGAGTAATTCATAGGGAATGGTGTCGGCCCAGACGGCGATCTCTTCCACCGGCAGCCCCTCCCCCCACAACACCACCGGATCGCCGAGAGCCGGGCTCTCGGTCAGGTCGGTGACGTCGATACCAATCATGTCCATCGACACTCTGCCCGCGAGCGGCGCGCGCTCGCCGTTGATGAGCACCGGCGCGCCCGGGCCCACGCTTCGCGGGTAGCCGTCGCCATAACCGACTGCCGCCACGGCCAGGCGCGTCGGCCGTGCGGCGGTCCACGCGCCGCCGTAGCCGACCTGTTCGCCGACGGCAACATCCTTGAGCGCGATGACGTGCGAATGCAATGTCATGACGGCCTTCAATCCGTAGTCCGCGCCGACCGAGCCCGCGAGCGGCGACACGCCGTACAACAAGAGTCCGGGCCGCACCCAATCGGCCTGTGCCTGCGCAAAACTCAGCATGCCGGCGGAGTTCGCGATGCTGCGCTCGCCGCCGAGGCCGCGTGTCGCAGCGGCGAACCGCGCCAGCTGCTCGGCGGTGGTCGCCAGAGTCGGTTCGTCGGCGCAGGCCAGGTGCGTGAATAAATTGAGCGGCCTCTGCACCGCGCTCAAGGCGCTCAAGGCGCGGTGCGCAGCACCGAACGCCGCTCCCTTGAAACCCAGCCGATTCATGCCGCTGTCGAGCTTCAGCCAGACCTTGAAGCTCGCACCGACGGCGGCGTTGCGCAGCAGTTCGATCTGTTCGGCCGTGTGCACCACGATCTCGAAATTCGCCGCAGCCGCCGCGTCGAGCTGCTCGCGATCGAACACGCCTTCGAGAAGAATCGTCGGCGCATCGATGCCGGCCAGGCGCAAGGTGAGTCCTTCATCGACTCGCGCCACCGCAAACATATCGGCGGATTCGAGCGCCCGCGCCACCGGCACGAGTCCGTGGCCGTAGGCATTCGCCTTGATCACCGCCATCACGCGCGAGTTGGGCGCGCAGCGGCGCACGACCTGCAAATTATGACGCAGCGCGGCGCAGTCGACGGTCGCGCCGACCAACGGTGTCACGGCAGGCTCAGCATGCTGTCACCGGAATACACCCTCGGCGTAGGACTCGGGAGCGTAATTTTCGAACTTGGTGTACTGACCTAGAAAGGTCAATTGCACATCGCCGGTGGGACCGTTGCGCTGCTTGGCGATGATGATGTCGGCGATGC
>CAYRAC010000233.1:0-6440 GCA_964422045.1 uncultured Steroidobacteraceae bacterium | reverse complement strand
CGCGAGCGTATTATAGGTGGCGTGCAACAGGCTCAGGCCCACATCGGCCGTGCCAACGTCTTGGATCAGCACTTTGAAGTCCGATTCCAGGCCGTAAATCTTCGACTGGCCCGCGTTCGTCGTCACGCTCCCGGTTGGACATGTCGAAATGAATTGGTCGATCTGCTGGTCTTTGTAGTCGCTGTAGAAAAGGGCGACATTCAATTGCGCCGTATTGCCCGCCCAGCGATTTTTCGAACCGATTTCGCCGGTCGTCACGTTCTCCGCCTTGAAGCTTCCGCACGACTCGATCCCGCCCGGTTTGTAGCCGGTGTCCACCTTCGCGTACAGGAGATTCGTGGGCGACCAGTTGTAGTCGTAGCCCACGTGCCAGGTCGCCTTCTCGCTCGAGTAAGCGCCATCGCCACTCGGCCCCGGCGGGCTGCCGAAGATCGAGAAAGTACCGGTACGTGTCACATCGTCCTTGCTGTAGCGCACGCCGAGAGACAGGGCGCTGCTGTCCGTGAAATGCAGAGCGCCCTGGGCATAGCCCGCCTTGGACTGCGTATTCACGCCGTAGATGAACTGCAGGATCGTGTCGGCCTGCGGCGTTCCCGGATTCACGATGCCTGCGCTGTTCAGATTATTTACTTCCTTGAAATAGTACAGACCTGCCTGCCAGGTGAGGAAACCGTCGGCCGCCGAAGTAAATCGCAGTTCATGATTTTGCGTGACCGGCGCTTCGGTTTGCACGAAAGGACGAATCGGTAAAAAGATGTTGGCCGTCGTGACCAAGTTGCCGAAAAAGCTCAATGAACTGGTGGAATGCCGCCAGTCGTAGCTGTCGTATCCGCCGAGGTACGTGGCAGTGATACCGCCTGGTATGTCGTCGTAGGCAAAATTCCATTTCGTGACCTTATCTTCGATCCGCTGCCAGGGTTCCCCGTAGCTGGGAAAGGCAAAGGGATTCCCCAAGTTCGGCATCTGGCGCGAGATATCGCCGTTCGGCAGAGTGACGAATGGAATTTGCTCGACGACGGGACCGGTTCCGCCCCGATTCTCCTCTTGAAAACTTAGCCAGCCCTTGAAGTGATCGGTGGGCTCGAACATGGCGGAAACGCGGCCGGCATGAGAATTCTCATCATCCCCGCGGTCCGGCTGGCTGCCGTCAGGGTCGTAAGTATTGACTCGGTAGCCTTCGTGTTGGCGTGAGGAGACCGCGACGCGCAATTGCAGCCAGTCGCTGACCGGCAGGTTGATCATCCCCGTGGCATTGATCGCCTCGTAATTGCCGAGTTCCAAGCTGCCGCCTGCCTCGAAGTCCTTGGTCGGCTTGTTGGTTGTGATGTTCACCAAACCGCCGACAGAACTGCGGCCGAACAAGGTGCCTTGCGGGCCAAGCAGCACTTCGATGCGCTCGATGTCGAAGAGGGTGGAGTCGAGGGCCGCGGCGCGGTTGACGAAGAAATTGTCGACGCCCACCGGGACTGCGGGGTTGCCGATTTCGGTGGTGTTGTTGGTCGTAACACCCCGGACCGCCAACGTCGCCTCCCCGCCATTGCGGTTGAAGATAAGATTCGGGTCAGTCTGCGTGAGCGACTGTAGATCGACGACGTCCTTTTGCGCGATTTCCGCCGAGGAATACACGTTCATCGAGATCGGCGTCTTTTGCGCCGCCTCGGGCCGCTTCTCCGCAGTGACTACGATTTCCTGAAGGGCGTCAGCCGATGCGGTTGCTTCCTCGGCCCCGCTTGCGTACCGCATCCCGACAAGTCCGACCAACCCCGCCACCAGCAACGCATGTTGAATGCGCATGTTGTCCCCCCCTTAATTGCCACAAACCGAACTTTTCGTGTATGCCAGGCGTCTTTGGCACCCTGGTCCATGTAATCGATATCCTAATTTGCGTCCGCGGCTTTAGTCAACAACTTTTGTAACGGGTTACATCGATGATTCGGCTCAAAAGGCCGCGCGAACATCTATGGTACCGATTACATTGTGTCTCGAACTCCAGTAAACTATTTTCTCGATGCCAACCATCTGGGGAAGTGATTGATGTCCACAAAACCATTCCGTCCCGCACCCATGCAGCTGAGCATTCTGACGGCCGCCCTGCAGGAGTTGACTCCTCGAGCCGTTCGCGACACCGATCCGGACCGCGCCATCGAGGAGTGGCTGGATTTCTCTCGCGAGATCGGCTCCCCGAATATTCAACTATCCGCTGCTTTGCACCCGGACGACTCCGATATTCCTGCCGAGGCCATGCTGGATCCGGTCGCAAACACGCTGGACCTGCGACGTCCATTCGACAGCCGCCGGGCGGCGCGGGTTGCCGCGGCCATGCGCGCGACCGGTGTCGGCCTCTCGGACCTGGGATATTTCGACAATATGCTGGCTGCGGATGCCGCCCTGCGCAAGAAAAAGCACGACTTCATGCTGCGCGTTTTCGACGCTGCGGTACTGCTTGGCACCCGCGCCGTGTGTGGCTTTGTCGGCCGCAATCCGCAGCTGGAAATGGACGCCAACCTCGAGATGTTCGAGCAGGAATTCATCCCGCTGCTGCGCGCAGCCAAAGCCAGGGGCCTCACCTACCGCATCGAGCATTGCCCGATGCCGGGGTGGACCATCAGCGACAAGTGGCACAACAATCTCGCCTATGCGCCCGGACCTTGGATTGCGCTGCACCGGATTTGCGAGCGGCATGGAGTCGGCGAGCAGTTTCGAATTCACTATGATCCCTCGCATGCCATTCTCATGGGACAGGATTCACGCTCGATTTTCCAATACCTCAAGGACGAGGGGTACGCTTTTCTCATCGATGGCTTTCACGTCAAGGGGCAAGTGATCGATTCGCGAGGCATTGCGGCCTGGGGTTACGGTGGACAAACGATGCAGCGCGGCGACTGGCACGGCGCGCGACCCTCGCCCGACCCGGCGGATCAAGGCAAGGCCTGGAAAAAGCAAACCGTGTTCAGCGAACACGAATTACCGGGAACGGCACGGCACGACCCGCTCGCCTATCTGCAAAATCGCAGCGTCGACTGGCTCGATCATCAGCTCGCCGCGAGAGAGTTGCTGGCCATCGATCCCGCCAAAACGGTTCTGGTGCTGGAGCACGAGTATCCCAAGGCGCGGCTGCAGGATCGCGCGCTGTTGGCACCCATCCTGGCGGGCTCGCTGGCATTTGTGCACGCCATCGACCAAGCGGCCGCCGCGATGTATTCCTTACAGCACGACGTACTGGGTTCTCAGGGCATCGCCGTTCAGGGATTCGGCCGCGAAGCGTATCGAAGCTAGGGCTATTGCCGCCAGTAGGCAGAATCACCGGCAAACATACCCGCGTCAGGCAGATTGCCGAGAATGGCATGGCGCAATTCGAGCTTATCTACCTCGCCCTGATGCGAATAGATGACCTGCCCTCCTGGGGCGATCAGCATCGTGAACGGCACGCCCGACTCCCAACTCGGATCAAATGCCTTCATGACGGCATAGACATCGTCGGTATCCACCTGCAAATTGGTGATCGCCGAATGCGTCTTGTTCAAGAATCGCTCGACTTTGGCTTTTTGGCCGGGCGCGTCCACGGATACCGAGACAAACTCCAAGTCGCGCGAGCGGTACCACAAATAGGATTCTAGTAGCCGCGGGTATTCGCTCTGGCAGGGCGCGCACCAGGTTGCCCAGAAGTTCACCATCAACGTCTTGTCGGTGGCGTTCTTGCGCAGCGCCCGCAGTTCATCGAGGCTCGCGCTCTTGAGCGACACGGGCGCGGCCAGCCATTCCTGCATCTCTGCCTGCGCCGATTCTGCGTGCGAATTCCACTTGGTACTGCACCCAAAGACCGGCGTATGGGCGATGCGGACCGGTTTATTCGCGAGCATCGCGTCGAGCGCGTCGCGAGCGTCGCGTATCGTTACCCGGGTCTCCTGCAGCCGGTCATCGATGCGCCCCTCGTAGCGCAGCTTGCGCTCGCGGTCGAAGATGAAGACGTGCGGCGTCACCTTCGGACCATACTTCTCAGAAACCGACTGCGTTTCTCCGTCGTACAAATAGGGGAAATTGAATTTGCGATAATCCGCTCGGATTTTCATGGACTCGAAGGAATCGTCCACGTCGCTGTAATTCAACGCCGCCGGGCCGACTGCTTTGGGCCCGTTCGGTGCTATCGCAACCACCTGCACTCCCCTCGCCGCGTAGTCGGTGACGATGCCCTTGATGCGCGCCTCGTACAGCTGGGACGCGGGACAGTGGTTGGAGATGAACACCACGACCAGGATGGCGCTGCCCGCGTAGTCGCGCAGCGCATGGGTCTTTCCGTCGATGCCTGGGAGTGAAAAATCGGGCGCGTCCGACCCGATCTTGAGCGTGGGATGCTCGCTCTGATCCTTGCGCATCTGCGCCTCGTACGCCGCCAGTCGGGCGGGGTCGACATGTTCCTCACCCGCGGCGGGGGCGCCGCGATGATCGGAACAGGCGCTCAGTATCCCGACTGCCAGCAGCGCTCCGATTGCGGAGCGCGCGCTCATATCATCACCCACCGACCGCCGTTTCGGGCCGATTCCAATACCGCCTCCACGAAACGCATGCCGCGCACGCCGTCTTCGACTGTGGGAAAAGCACCCGGTACCGGCGCTGCTCCGCGAATGGCCTTGGCCACGCCGCGGTAGATATTCCCCATGGCGTCGATGAATCCTTCCGGGTGACCGGGGGGAAGTTTCGACGCGGCGCGCGCCGCGGGCTCGTTGAATGCGTGTCCCGGGGTCATTACCGCGAGCGGCTCACCCTCGCGCAGAAACTCCAGTCGGTTCGGATTTTCCTGCGCCCACTTGAGAGCGCCGGTGCGCCCATATACCGCAATTTGCAGATTATTCTCTTCGCCGGTCGCAATCTGACTGGCGGAGAGCACGCCCCTCGCGCCGTTGCTCAGTCGCAGCAACGCCGAGCCATCGACGTCCAGCAGATTGTCGGGATACACGGTGTTGATATCGGCCAACGACTCAGTCACCGTCAATCCGGTGGTGTATTCGATCAAGTTGAAGGCATGTACCCCGATGTCGCCGATGCAGCAACTCTGACCGCCCAATTTAGGATCCAGTCGCCAAACCGACTTCCACTTCGAGCGATCGTGGATGATGGGATTGATCCACCCCTGGTGATACTGCACATTGACTCGCTGCACGCTGCCGATCGCGCCTTGCGAAATCATGGCGCGCAGCTGACGCACCATGGGGTATCCGGTATAGGTGTGAGCGACTGCAAATACCAAGCCGCGCGCCTTGACCTGAGCGGCCAGCTCCATCGCCTCGGCCGCCGTGGTGGTGACCGGTTTTTCGCACACGACGTGAAAACCTCCCTGCAACAGCTTGGCGGCCATGTCGTAGTGCAGATAATTCGGAGTGGCAACCGTGACCAAGGACATGCGGTCGTCCGCGGGGCGTTGATTTTCCGCCGCTATCAGCGCTTCCACCGTGGCATACGCGCGCGCCGGATCGAGCTCGAGCTCAACTGCGAATCGCCGGCCCACCGTCTGGTCGACGTTGAACACCCCGCCAACCAGCGCATAGTCCTCCCCCATATACGCCGCAATCCGATGCACGATGCCGATCAACGAATCCGGACCGCCGCCCAGCAATCCCCAGCGAATTTTCTTGCCTTTCATTGGATGTCGTACTTGACGTTCTCATTTTTGAACGACAGTGCGAAGAACGCGAATATCAAGGCCGCAAAGGCAGCCGGATAAAGCCAGATCGTTTGCCATTGATGCACGCCGCCGACCCCCGGGTACATATCGGTGATCAGTCCGGCGGCCCAGAATCCGATGAGCATTCCGACGCCATACGTTGCCAGCGTGATCAATCCCTGCGCAGCGCTCTTGATTTCCTTGCCGGCCTTGGTATCTATGAAGATCTGGCCCGATACGAAGAAAAAATCGTAGCACACGCCGTGCAGCGCAATTCCGACCAATAGCAAGGCGACCAGGCCGTTCGCGTTGCCGAACGCAAACAGCACATAGCGAGCGGCCCATGCGAACATTCCCACCAGCAGCGTGGTCTTCATGCCGAAGCGATTCAAAAACAGCGGAATCAACCGCATGAACAATACCTCCGACATTTGGCCGATGGTTTGTTTGCCGGTCGGGTTGGCAACGTGCAATTCGGTGAGGAATTGATTGGCATGCTGGTAATAGAACGCCAGCGGTATGCAAATCAGGATTGACGAGATGAAGAAAACGAGGAAATTCCGATTGTTGAGCAGGGTAAGCGCGTCGAGACCGACAATATCGCGCAGCCGAACCGGTTGGCCCGTCTTGCCGCCCGGCGGCGTGCTCGGCAGCGTCAGGCTATAGAGTCCGAGCACCACGGAAGCTACGCCGCACAACATGAACGTATTCTTTAGCATGCCGGCGGCGATGCTGGCGCGCGCATCCCAGGAAAACACGAAGCTGATCATCAAGCCGACGA
>CAYRAC010000232.1:769-6446 GCA_964422045.1 uncultured Steroidobacteraceae bacterium | reverse complement strand
GCGGGAGCGAAATTGACATCGTGGCGATCATCGATCCGAGGCACGCCGCAAAGCAGTTGATTTACGAGAGAATCTTCCGCGCCGCGACATTGAGCGCGGCCATTCTCGTGTTGTTGATCTTGGGCGGAGTTGCAGTCTCCTTGGGCAGCGGTGCCTGGCCCGCATTACGGCATTTCGGCTTGTCCTTCGTCACCCGCGAGATTTGGAATCCGGTAACGGACGAGTATGGCGCGTTGGCGCCGATCTATGGAACGCTGGTCACTTCATCGATTGCGATGCTGCTGGCGGTGCCGGCGGGGTTTGGAATCGCCCTGTTCCTGACCGAGCTGTGCCCGCCGTTATTGAAGCGGCCGATAGGCGTCGCCGTCGAATTGCTCGCGGCGGTACCGAGCATCATTTTCGGCATTTGGGGGTTGTTCGTGCTCGCGCCTGTGCTGCAGCGCTATGTTCAGCCGTGGCTGATCAGTCACATCGGGCACTTGCCCTTCGTCGGTAGTCTGTTCAAGGGCCCGCCGTTCGGCATCGGCATTCTCACCGCGGGCGTGGTTCTCGCAATCATGGTGTTGCCGTTCATCGCAGCCACCATGCGCGATGTTTTCGACACCGTTCCCCCCATGCTGAAAGAATCCGGTTACGGCCTCGGCGCGACCACCTGGGAAGTCATGTGGAACGTGGTCGTGCCGCACTCGCGCGTCGGCATTGTGGGTGGTGTGATGTTGGGTCTGGGGCGCGCGCTCGGCGAGACCATGGCCGTGACCTTCGTGATCGGCAACGCGCATCGCATCAGTACGTCCTTGTTGGCCCCGGGCACGACGATTTCCTCGTCCATCGCCAACGAATTCACGGAGGCGGTCGGCGATCTGTATACCTCCTCGCTGATTGCGTTAGGCCTGTTGTTGTTTCTCATCACCTTCACCGTGATCGCGGCGGCGCAGGCGATGCTGCGACGCCTGGAACGCCGAGGATCGGTTGCGGTATGAAACGCCGCGCGGTGCGCAAGGCCAAAAATACCGTCTTTCTGACGTTGTCCTTGGTTGCGACCATGACCGGATTGGCCTGCCTGGCTGCCATCCTCTGGACCTTGCTGTCGCATGGGCTCGCGGGCATGTCATGGCACCTGTTCGCGCAAATGACGCCGCCGCCGGGTGGCCGGGGCGGCTTGCTCAACGCGCTTTACGGCAGCGCCGTGATGACGCTGCTCGGTATTCTGATCGGCTCCCCGATCGGCGTGTTGGCAGGAACTTATCTCGCGGAATACGGCCGCAACTCGCGCCTCAGCACGGTCATTCGCTTCATCAATGACGTGCTGTTGAGCGCCCCCTCGATCATCATCGGCTTGTTCGTTTACGAGATCGTGGTGGTGCGCATGGGTCATTTTTCGGCCATCGCCGGCGCGTTGGCTCTCGCGATCCTGGCGATTCCGGTGACATTGCGCACCACCGAGGATATGCTGAATCTGGTGCCCATCGGCATGAAGGACTCTTCGGCCGCGCTCGGGGCGTATCCCTGGCGCACCACGATCAGCGTGCTGTATCCGGCGGCACGCAGCGGCATCGTGACGGGATTGTTGCTGGCTATCGCGCGCATCAGCGGCGAAACTGCGCCGCTGCTGTTCACGGCGCTCAACAATCAATTTTGGAGCACGCAACTCAACGCGCCCATGGCGAACCTCCCGGTGGTCATTTTCCAGTTTGCTTTGAGCCCCTACAAGGATTGGCAGGATCTGGCCTGGGCCGGCGCTCTGATCATCACGATCACAATCTTGGTGCTGAGCATTTCCGCGCGAGTGATACTGGCGATGCTCCAAGCGGAGCGAGGGTCCGGCCGATGATGCCGTCGACGAAACCACCGAAGCATCTGAAGATGCGCGCGCCCGTCGTGGCAGCCGCGGAGCCGGTGAAAGACGTAGGGCCGCCGAAGATCGAAATCCGCGGCTTGAATTTCTACTACGACCAGCTGCAGTCGCTGCACAACATCAACATGTCGCTGGCCGACCGTTCGATCAGTGCATTCATCGGGCCGTCGGGCTGCGGCAAATCGACGCTGCTTCGCGTCCTGAATCGAATGTACGCGCTGTACCCAAAGCAGCGCGCGGCGGGAGAGGTGCTCATCGGTGGACGCGACATCCTGGGCCCCACGGTCGACGTCGCCGAATTGCGCTACCGCGTCGGCATGGTATTCCAGAAGCCGACACCGTTTCCAATGTCGGTGTTCGACAACGTCGCATTCGGCCTGCGCCTGAGCGGCGGTGTGCGCGGCGCCGAACTGAAATCGCGCGTCGAGTCGGCGCTGCGCGACGCGGCGATCTGGGATGAGGTCAAGGACAAGCTGCATGCCGACGGCCGCAGTCTGTCCGGAGGGCAGCAGCAACGGCTGTGCATCGCGCGCGCGATTGCGGTCAAGCCCGAAGTGCTGCTGCTCGATGAGCCGACCGCGGCGCTCGATCCGATTTCCACATTGCGTGTCGAGGAAACGCTGCAGGCGTTGCGTGAGAAGTATTGCATCGTCGTGGTGACGCACAATCTGCAGCAGGCGGCGCGGGTTTCGAATGTGACCGGATTCATGTTCATGGGAGAACTCGTGGAAATAGGCCCTTCCAGCCAGATCTTCACCTCGCCGAAAGATCGAAGAACCGACGATTACATTACCGGACGATTCGGCTGAGCTGATCCAGATGAACGATTACCCCGTCAATGACGGCAGGGCCGCCGCAAGCGTCCGCGATGCGCTGCGCGACGCCGTCATGACGGCGCGCAATGTCAATGTGCACTACGGCGACAAGCACGCCGTCAAGAACGTAAATCTCGATATCGGCCGCAACCAGGTGCTTGCCCTGATTGGACCGTCGGGGTGCGGAAAATCGACGTTTCTGCGCTGCCTCAATCGCATGAACGACACGATAGCCGCGGCGCGCGTCGACGGCGTGATTACTCTCGATGGCTACGACATCTACGATCGTAAGCAAGACGTGGCGCAGCTGCGGGCGCGCGTCGGCATCGTGTTTCAAAAGCCCACGCCGTTTCCGCACTCGATTTATGCCAACGTCGCGTATGGACCGCGAATTCACGGCCTGGCGTCGAGCCGCGGCGACATGGATGAATTGGTGCACCTTAGTTTGGTGCGCGCCGGACTGTGGGAGGAGGTGAAGGATCGGCTGTCGACGTCCGGCACCAGTCTTTCGGGCGGGCAGCAGCAGCGGCTGTGCATCGCGCGCACGATCGCGGTGAATCCGGAGGTCATATTGATGGACGAGCCCACGTCGGCGCTCGATCCAATCGCGAGCGCGAGAATCGAGGATTTGATCGACGAGCTGCGCGCGAACTATGCCATCGTGATCGTGACGCACAATATGCAACAGGCCGCGCGCGTCTCGCAGCGCACCGCGTATTTTCACATGGGCGATCTGATCGAAGTGGGTGCAACCGAGGTGATTTTCACCAATCCGCAGCACAGACTCACGGAGGATTACATTACCGGGCGCTTCGGTTAAGGAATATCTGGTGAAGGCTACGTTGCAAGAATTGGCCCTGGTCCTCGCAGACTCGGCGTTTCTCAAACCTTTCGGCTTCGTCATTCAAGCATGCGCGCCCGGCGAGTGCACGCTGCGGGTTCCTTATGCGCGCTCGCTGGAGCGGCCGGGCGCCATGCTCTCGGGCATCACCATCATGGGCGCGGCCGACGTGACGATGTGGCTCGCGATCATGACGCAGCGCGGCACCGCCGAGCAGTGGGTGACCCGTGATATGAAAACCGCATTTCTCAGCGGTGCGCGCGCCGACATTCTGTGCACGGCGCGCTTGCTCAAGCTGGGAAAGCGCACCGCCTACGGTACTGCCGAGTGTCGTGCGGTCAACGGCGATCTATTGTCGCACCATGTCTTGAGCTACGCGCTGGTCAGCGCTTGATTCCTCAGTCGGTGTTGCGCAGCAGCTCGTTCAATGAAGTCTTGGCGCGAGTTTGCGCATCCACCCGCTTGACGATTACCGCGCACGCGAGTGCGTACTTGCCGTTCCTGGCGGGCAGCGAGCCGGGCACGACCACCGCGCCCGAGGGAACGCGGCCGTACAGGATTTCGTCGCGCTCGCGATCGTAAATTCGCGTGCTCTGGCCGATGAATACGCCCATGGAAACCACCGCACCCGATTCGACGACTACGCCTTCGACGATTTCCGAGCGCGCGCCGATGAAACAATCATCCTCGATGATGGTCGGCGCGGCTTGCAGCGGCTCGAGCACGCCGCCGATGCCGACGCCGCCGGACAGGTGCACATTCTTGCCGATCTGCGCACAGGAGCCTACGGTTGCCCAAGTGTCGACCATGGTGCCCGAGTCGACGTACGCGCCGATGTTGACGTAGCTCGGCATCAAGACCACGTTGCTCGCAATGTGCGCGCCGCGCCGCACCGTTGCCGGCGGGACGATGCGCGCGCCGGCCGCGGCGAATCGGCCCGTGTCCCAACCTTGATATTTGAGCGGCACCTTGTCGTAAAAATTCAGCGCGCCGGCTTGCACCGGGGCATTGTCCGCTATGCGAAATGACAGCAGTACCGCCTTCTTCAGCCACTCATTGACCCGCCAATCCGCGCCGTGCTTCTGCGCGACGCGCAGCTTGCCCTCATCGAGCAAGCCGAGCACGGTGTCAACGGCGGCGCGGACCTCGGCGGAAACGTTGCGCGGCGTGATGCTGGCGCGCGTTTCGAAGGCATTCTCGATGGCCGCTTGTAGTTGCGCGTGCGCCAATTTCAAACTCGAGCCGTGTCGCGCCGGTCGAGCGCGCGCACCAGTGATTCTTGCAAGCGCTGACACGCCTCCTCCGGCAGCAGGCGGCCGTCGGCATCGGTCACGTAGAACACGTCTTCGGCACGTTCGCCCACGGTCATGATCTTGGCGCCGTTGATCGCGACGCGCTCGGTGCGAAACACCTTGCCCACCTCGGAGAGCAGTCCGGGGCGGTCCGCGGCGATCAACTCGAGAATGGTGCGGCCATTGCGGCTGTCGACGCTGAAGTTGACCTGCGTCGGCGTGGAGAACATTCTCACCTGACGCGCCGCGCGCCGCGTCACCGTCGCCGGCGCATCTTCCCGTTGCCGCAGTGTGCGCCACACACCCTGTTCAATTTCACGCAGACGATCCTCGTCCGCGATCACGATGCCGTTGTCCTCGAGCACCACGTAGGTTTCCAGGCTGAAGCCATTGGCGCTGGTGATCAGCCGCGCGTCGACGACGTTCAGCCCCATTTGATCGAGTACCGCCGTGGTGCGTGCGAAGCTGCGCAGCCGCCGCGGCGAATACGTCAGAACCGCCGTGCCGCCGCGCTGCGCCAGCTGTCGAATCGCGACCAGCGGCGCGTCGTCCAATGGATCGCGGTCGGCGAGCACCGCCGTTTGCCATGCGATTTCCTCGGGCGTGTAGCGCAGGAAGTACGCTTCAGTCCACTGCGCCCAGACTCGTGCGATTTTTGCAGGGTCGACATTCGGCATTTTTTCGCGCGCTTGCTCCTGCGTCTCGCGGATCAGTTCCTCCTGATCGACGGGAGTCTCGAGCCCACGGCGCAAGGCGCGCTTGGTGCGCTCGTAGAACTCTTCGAACAGCCGCGCCTTCCATGCATTCCATAGCTTCGGGTTGGTGCCGCGCACGTCCGCGACCGTGAGCACATACAAATAATCCAAGTGGGTTT
>CAYRAC010000232.1:0-759 GCA_964422045.1 uncultured Steroidobacteraceae bacterium | reverse complement strand
GTGCCTGATCGCCGACGCGCCGTGCGAAATCATGAATGATGTCAGGATCGCTGATGTCCTTTTTCTGCGCGGTAATCGACAGGATCAGGTGGTTTCGGACCAGCCATGCGACCAAACGTGCCTCGTAGCGGCCGAGACCCTGTTCCAGGCAAAACGCTTCGGCGTCGACCGCCCCCAATTCCGAGTGATCGCCGCCGCGGCCCTTGGCGATGTCGTGGAACAGCGCTGCCAGATAAGCGATCTCCTGGCGCGGCAGGGACTGCATGATCTGGCTCAATGCGGGAAATTCGTCGTTGAATTTCGGAATCGCCAAGCGCCGCAGATTGCTGACCACGAACAAGGTGTGCGCATCCACGGTGTAAGCGTGGAATAAATCGTATTGCATGCGCCCGACCACGCGCCCGAAAGAGGGTATGTAGCGTCCGAGAACGCCGTACAGATTCATGCGGCGCATTTCGTGCGTGACGCCGACTGGTGCGCAGAGAATTTCCATGAACAGGCGATGATGACGCGGATTCTGGCGGAACTCCTCGTCGATGAGCCAGACATGCGTGCCAACCAGGCGAATCGTCTCGGCGCGCACGCCGCGCAGCTCCGGATGCTGCTGCAGCAGCACGAACATCTCGAGCAAGGCGGACGGATAGCGGGCGAAGACTTCCGGATGCGTCACTTCGAGGTAGTCGTTGCGAATCTGGAAGCGTGGATTGATCGGCCGCGGCGGTCCGCTTTGCGTCAAGATGGCCTCGCGAAACAGCTGCA
>CAYRAC010000231.1:0-6452 GCA_964422045.1 uncultured Steroidobacteraceae bacterium | reverse complement strand
CCTGGCGCGACATTCCGGCGCAGGTCATCGTCAAGCGCGGCCGCGAAGCGGCCAAAGTGCAACTGTCGCAGCGCTTCCAGGAGGCGGTGGATCGTGCCGCGATGCGCGCGGGGAAGGGCAGCTCGGATGCTTACCTCGCTGATTGGGCGCGCAGCGCGCCGCGGCCCTGCGGCGATGATCTGAAAGCCGAAGCCGCCGCGGAGGCCGCGAAACTCGAAGCTGCGTTCAGCGACGAGGATCTCGAACGGCTGATTCGTGCCAAGGGCGTGGACGCGAATCGAGCTCCCCCCGATTCCGGAGCCGCACCGGCTTCCGAGTCCGCCTGATGTATGCGGTCAGACTATGGTCGGTGCGCCACGCACGCGGCTTGAACGCCTTCTATCGCGGCTTCGAAGCGGTCCTCAAGCGGCTCCACGGCGTGTTCCAGTTCTTGGGATACGAACGTATCGAGCGCCCGACGGCGGCGGTGGAGAAGGCGGTCAAGGGCCTGCTGTTCGATTGTCGCATGTGCGGGCAATGCGTGCTGAGTTCCACCGGCATGTCGTGTCCGATGAATTGCCCGAAGTCGTTACGCAATGGACCCTGCGGCGGTGTGCGCGCCGACGGCAACTGCGAGGTCAAGCCCGGGATGCGCTGCGTGTGGGTCGAGGCGTACCGCGGCAGCGAACGCATCCCGGGCGGCACCGAATCGATGCGGCAAGTGCAGTTCGCGGTCGATCAACGCTGCCAGGGCCGTTCTTCGTGGCTGCGGGTCGTGCGCGAGAAGAGCGTGCCGTCATCGACGCAGGCCGCGTCATGAGATTCGAGGACGAACCGGTTCCGGGCTATCCGCTGCCGATCCTGCCCGGTCACACCTCGCCCGGCCGCTTCGAACGCGTGTTGCGCGCCGGCGGCTTTGCTGTGACCACCGAGCTTGCGCCGCCGGATTCGGCGGATCCCGAAGATGTTTACCGGCGGGCGCGGGTGTTCGACGGCTATGTCGATGCCATCAACGCCACCGACGGCAGCGGCGCGAATTGCCACATGTCGAGTCTCGCCGTGTGTGCGCTGCTGACGCGCGTCGGCTATGCGCCCATCATGCAGATCTCTTGCCGCGACAAGAATCGGATCGCCATCCAGGGCGACATTCTCGGCGGTGCGGCCATGGGTGTGTGCAACATCCTGTGCTTGACGGGCGATGGAGTGCAGGCCGGGGATCATCCGCAGGCGAAGCCGGTGTTCGACCTGGACTGCGTGTCGCTGCTCGATATCGCGCGCACCTTGCGCGATGAGCATCACTTCCAGAGCGGGCGCAAGATTACCTTCGCGCCGCGCGTGTTCTTGGGCGCCGCCGAGAACCCCTCCGGCCTTCCCTATGCGTGGCGGCCGCAGCGCCTGGCCAAAAAGGTGGCCGCCGGTGCGCAATTCATCCAGACCCAGTACTGCTACGATTTGCCGCTGTTGCGCACTTTCATGGATCAAGTGGAGGCGCTGGGTCTCAACGGCAAAGTCTTCATCCTGGTGGGCGTGGGTCCGCTGCGTTCGGCGAAGACTGCGGAGTGGATGCGCAAGAACGTCCCCGGCATGCATGTCCCGGACGCACTGATCGCGCGTCTCGCGGGCGCCGCGGATCAGGCGCGCGAAGGACGCAATATCTGCATCGAATTGATTCAGGCGATCCGCGAAATTCGCGGCGTCAGCGGCGTGCACGTCATGGCCTACCGCCAGGAGGACTCGGTGCCGGAAATCGTCGAGAAATCCGGCGTTCTTAACGGTCGCCCTCCCTGGTATCCCGAGCGCGACGCCTTACCCCCAGCCCACAGGACAGCCTCATGACCGACACCATCGTCAGTTCCGCCACCAAAGAAGTCATCATCGGCTTCAATCGGCCGTTCGTCATCATCGGCGAGCGCATCAACCCGACCGGCCGCAAGATTCTCGCCGCGGAGATGGCGGCCGGCGACTTCACGCGCGTCGAAGCGGACGCGCGCGCACAGGTCGAGGCCGGCGCACACATGCTCGACGTCAATGCCGGTATCCCACTCGCCGACGAACCGGCCATCCTCGCGCGCGCCGTGCAGCTCGTGCAATCGATCACCGATGTGCCGCTGTCGATCGACTCCTCCATCGTCGCGGCGCTCGAGGCGGGGCTCGCGGTTTACAAGGGCAAGGCTCTGGTCAATTCAGTGACCGGCGAAGACGAACGCCTGGAAGCCGTGTTGCCGTTGATCAAGAAGTATGGCGCCGCCGTGATTGCGATTTCCAATGATGAAACGGGAATCTCCGAAGATCCGGACGTACGTTTTGCGGTCGCCAAGAAGATCGTCGAGCGTGCCATGGATCACGGCATCCCCGCGAGCGACGTGGTGGTCGATCCCTTGGTCATGCCCATCGGTGCCATCAACCGGGCGGGCGTTCAAGTCATGCGCCTGGTGCACCGGCTGCGCACCGAACTCAAAGTCAATACATCCTGCGGTGCCTCGAACATCAGCTTCGGATTGCCGAATCGGGACGGGATCAACAGTGCATTTCTGACCATGGCAATGGGCGCGGGCATGACCTCGGCAATCACCAATCCGTTGCACGTAGAGGTGATCAAGGCGTGCATGGGCGCGGACGTCATGTTGGGACACGATCCGGATTGCGCGCGCTGGATCCGCCGCTTCCGCGATTCGGCTCCGCCGGCGGGCGCCGCGACCGGCACCCCGGGCGCGCCCGCCGTGCCCCCCCGCGGGCGGCGCGAAGGCGGCCACCGCCGCCGGCCCGCCTGAACGATTCCGATGTCCACGCGCGACCCGCTCGTCGTATTCACGCCTTCGGGCAAGCGCGGTAATTTTCCCGTTGGGACGCCGCTGCTGCAGGCGGCACGCAGTCTCGGCGTCGACATCGACTCGGTGTGCGGCGGCCGCGGTCTGTGCGGGCGCTGCCAGGTGCTGGTTGCGGAGGGCGAGTTCGCCAAGCATGGTGTTTCCTCATCGAGCGCGAGCCTCTCGCCGTTCAGCGAGCCGGAAATGCGCTTCTCGCGCCGCGCCCCGCTGGCGGCGGGCCGGCGCCTGTCGTGTTCGGCGCGGGTCGCAGCGGATGTGGTCATCGACGTGCCGGAGAGCAGCCAGGTTCACCGGCAAGTCGTGCGCAAGGAAGCAGACGCGCGCGCCATCGAACTCAATCCGGTGGTACGTCTGCATTACGTGCAGGTGCAGGAGCCGGACATGCACGAGCCCTCCGGCGACCTCAGGCGGCTGTTCCAGGCGCTCGAAACGGAATGGAATCTGAAGGATCTCACCTGCGATCTATCGGTGCTGCAGACCCTGCAGCCGACATTGCGCGCCGGTGCCTGGCAAGTCACCGTGGCGGTTCATGCCGCGAAACAGGTCATCGCGGTCTGGGCCGGACTGCACGAACTTGCATATGGCCTTGCGGTGGATGTCGGCTCGACGACCATCGCCGCGCACCTCTGCGATCTGACCAGCGGCGAGGTTGTGGCCTCGGCGGGGGTCATGAATCCGCAGATTCGTTTCGGCGAGGACCTGATGAGCCGCGTCTCCTATTCGATGATGAACCCAGGGGGCGCGGCGTTGATGACGGCGGCGGTGCGCGAAGCGCTGTGCGGTCTGGCGCTCGATGTGGCGCGGCAGGCGGGAGTGACGCACGAGGACATTCTCGAGGCGACGCTGGTGGGCAACCCCATCATGCATCATCTGCTGCTCGGCATCGACCCGGTGGAACTCGGCGGTGCCCCATTTGCGCTCGCGGTCGATCACTCGCTCACGCTGCGTGCGAATGTCATCGACTTCAAGTTGAATCGCAATGCGCGTGTCTACGTGCTGCCGTGTATCGCCGGGCACGTGGGCGCCGATGCGGCGGGGATGGTGCTCGCCGAGCGTCCGGATCTATCCGGCGACATGACCTTGCTGGTCGACGTCGGCACCAACGCGGAAATTGTGCTGGGGAATAGCACGCGGCTGGTCGCATGCTCGAGCCCTACGGGCCCCGCGTTCGAAGGCGCCCAGATCAGCTGCGGGCAGCGCGCGGCGCCGGGAGCCATCGAGCGCGTGCGCATCGATCGCAGCACACTCGAGCCGCGATTCAAAGTGATCGGCTCGGATCTTTGGTCCGATGAGCCCGGATTCGCCGCGGCAACCGCCGCCACGGGCATCACCGGCGTGTGCGGGTCCGGGATCATCGAGGTCATCGCCGAAATGTACCTCGCCGGCATCATCAACCAAGATGGTGTCCTCGACGGCCGCTTGGCTGCGCGCTCGCCGCGCATCGTCGCGAACGGCAGAACCTTCGCCTATGTGCTGCAGCAAGGGACCGTCGACATGAAGATCACCCAGAACGACGTGCGCGCCATTCAGCTGGCAAAGGCGGCGCTGTATGCGGGCATTGCGCTGCTCATGGAGCGGCTCGGGATCGATCACGTCGATCGCATCCGGCTCGCCGGGGCGTTCGGCAGCCATATCGACGTCAAGTACGCGATCATTTTGGGGATGGTTCCCGATTGCGATCTCGCGCAAGTACGTTCGGCGGGCAACGCCGCCGGCACCGGAGCGCGCATCGCCCTGCTCGACTCGACGTCGCGGGATACGATCGAGGAGTTGGTCAGGCGCATCGAGAAAGTCGAGACCGCCATCGAACCGCGATTTCAGCAGCTGTTCGTCGAGGCCATGGCGATTCCGCACAAAACGGCGAGCTATGTGCACCTGCGCGAGGTCGTAGAGCTGCCGGCGCTCAAGGAATCGAGCAGTCAAAGCGAAACGCGCGGCCGGCGTCCGCGGCGCTCCGATCCGTCGAAGACTTAAGGCGGCACGCGGATCTGCAGACTCGAGACGGATTGCGTTATCATGGGCGTGCAGCTCCGCAGCGATCAGGTCAGCTTACATGACGCGCCGATCGCCAAACGTCATTCAATCAGGTGATACCCGTGGCAACACCCAATAATCGTGAGAACTGGCGCTTTGAAACCATTTCGGTGCACGGCGGCTACTCGCCGGAGGCGACGACCAAGGCAGTGGCCGTGCCCATCTATCAGACCGTCGCTTACGCGTTCGACAATGCGCAGCACGGCGCGGATCTTTTCGATCTGAAAGTGCCCGGCAATATTTACAGCCGCATCATGAATCCGACGCAGGATGTTCTGGAGCAGCGCCTCGCGGGCCTCGAGGGCGGCATTGCTGCACTGGCGCTGGCCTCAGGTCAAGCGGCAGTCACCTATTCCATCCTCACCATCTCCGAGGCCGGCGACAATATCGTCGCCTCGAGCGCCCTGTACGGCGGCACCTACAATTTGTTCGCGCATACGCTGCCGCAATACGGCATTGAGGCGCGCTTTGCCGATTATCGTGACCCGAAATCGTTCGAACCGTTGATCGATGCCAAGACGAAAGCGGTATTTGTCGAGTCGCTCGGAAATCCGCAAGGCAACATCACCGATTTCAAGCGGATCGCCGCCATCGCGCACCGTCACGGAGTTCCCTTGATCGTCGACAACACGGTGCCGACCCCTTACCTGTGCCGTCCCATTCAACACGGCGCCGACATCGTCGTTCATTCGCTCACGAAATATCTTGGCGGGCATGGCACCAGTGTCGGCGGGGCAATTGTCGATTCCGGAAAATTTCCCTGGGCGCAACACAAGCAGCGTTTTCGCCGCCTCAACGAGCCGGACGTGAGCTATCACGGTGTCGTGTACACCGAGGCGTTGGGACCGGCGGCCTATATTGGCCGGGCTCGAATCGTACCGCTGCGCAATACCGGCGCCGCGATATCGCCGTTCAACGCGTTTCTCGTATTACAAGGAATCGAGACCCTGTCGCTGCGCATGGACAGGATCAGCGAAAACGCGCTTCGCGTCGCGCAGTATTTACAAAAGCACAAGAAAGTCGCCTGGGTCAATTATCCCGGCCTGAAAGATCATCCCGATCACGCGCTGGTGAAGAAATACCTGTCGGGCCGTGCATCCGGGCTGTTGACCTTCGGTCTCAAAGGTTCCGCCGGAAAGGGCCGCGAGCGCGGCGCGCGCTTTCTCGACGCCTTGCAGTTATTCACCAGGCTGGTCAACATCGGGGATGTTCGCTCGTTGGCGACGCATCCCGCATCGACCACGCATCGGCAACTGTCGGTCGATGAACTCGCGCGCGCGGGTGTTGCGGAAGATTCCGTGCGCCTGTCGATCGGCATCGAACACATCGACGATTTGACCGCGGATCTGGAGCTCGCACTCGCAGCCGTGTGAACTTCAGACGTTCGAATCGGGGAACGATGCCTTGCGCTTGGCCATATAGTCGAGCAGCGCCTCGTCGATGGCAGGGTCCATCGGCGGGGGCACATAGTCGGCGAGCTGCTTCTTCCACAGCGCATTGGCGCGCTTGGTCATGTCCGGGGAACCTTCGGCCTCCCATTGCTCGTAGCTGTTGTTGTCGGCCAGCGGCGAGCGATAGAACGCATTCTCGAAATTGGCCTGGGTATGTGCG
>CAYRAC010000230.1:1978-6485 GCA_964422045.1 uncultured Steroidobacteraceae bacterium | reverse complement strand
CGCGCCTAGTTCGAGTATCGGCCGGGGGCCGCACGCCGCAGCAACGGCGTGCGGCCTTCAGGCGCCAATTTTCTGAAGCGAATCTTATTTTCCGAATACTAAGGGGTTGCTCAAGATGGGAATGCTCGACGGTTTACTGGGTGGCGTGGTGGGCGGCGAAATGGCCACCGTGGTCAATGGCCTCATCGAGAAGCATGGCGGCGTTCAAGGCATTGTTGCGCAACTGGAGCAACAGGGGCTCGGTAACACCGTTCGCTCGTGGGTCGGTAACGGCGCCAATCAGCCGATCACCGCCGACCAGGTGCATCAGGCGTTCGGCTCCGATACCGTAAGGGCGCTCGCCGCGAAGGTTGGCCTGACGCCGGAAGATTTGACTGCGAAGTTGTCGCAGATTTTGCCGGGAGTGATCGACAAACTCACGCCCGCGGGTACGGTCGCGAAGACCTGAGCGCCGCTGCTTGGGGCTAGCCCGCGTGGCCGAGCGCCAAGAGCCACGCCAACCCGATGAGCAGCACGGCGCCGCTACCGCTCGCGATTTGCAGGCGCGAGCCGCGGTTGCGCGGCTGGCGCGAATAGGCATACAGCGAACCCGCGCCGACGCCGAACACGAATCCGAGCGCGTGCCCGAGCACATCGACATGGGCATTGCCGGCGCCGAGCAGAGTCAGCAGCGAGATCCCGGCGATCAGCGGCGCCCACCGGTACCAGCGGCGCTCGCGCTTGTGCCGCTGCCGCCACGCCAGCCCGCTGAGCAAGCCGAGCGCAGCGAACACAGCGGTCGACGCGCCGACCGCGTGATGATCGAGGGGGGCGATGAGCATTTCCGTGTAATTGGCGAGTGCGGCTGCAGCGATGATGCTTGCCCAGGCGATGCCCGGACCGAGCAGACGGCCGGCGGCGATTCCCGCCAGCACGCCGAATAACACATTGCCGAGCAGATGCTCCTGGTCCACGTGCAACGTGAGCGCCGTCAGCGCGCGCCACCATTCACGGGTTGCACCGGCGTCGAGCGCGCCCGCGGAATACCAATCAACGCCGAACAAGTCGATGCCCGCGCAGTACGCCGTGAACAACAGGATCAACCCGTAGCCGACCGCGCCAAACGCCGCGCCGGGAAACAATTCGATGCGCGCCGGCCGGCTTCGCGGCACGTTGCGTTCGGCGCAATAGCGCTCGATCTCATCGTACGCCCGCTGCGCCAACGGCGGCGGCACGGTCACGACCCAGGAGCCCTCGTCCGCGCGCACCTCGTGGTCTATGCCGCGCGCTTCGAGCATCAGGCTGAATTCCGCGCACAGCGCCCTCGTACCGCGAAACGCCACGGCCGAACTTTGCGCAGATTCTGCATCGCTCATGGCCAGACCCAATGGGGCCGGCGCCGTGCAAATCAACGGCGTCAGTTGAGAATCGCGACCCGCAGCACGCGAGCCGCGTGGGGAGGGTAAATCGGAGCACGGAAGATTATGATCGCCCCATGGCTACCTCATCGAAACGCGGCCGACCCTTGCACGATGACGTTTTGACGCCCGCCGAGTGGCGGGTGGTGCATGCCGTCAAGCACGGTATGACCAGCCGCGAGATTGCCGCGCGCCGCGGAATCAGCATCGATGCGGTCAAATATCACGTTGCGAATGCGCTCGCGAAACTGGGACTCGCCAATCGCCGCGCCTTGCGCCACTGGCACCAGCCACCCAAACGCAGCGCCCTTACCCGGCAGGAGACTCCCGTGAATGCAGCAACCGCCTTGGGTCCGATTGGACAAATAGCGCGCTCGGTCAGAAACATCGAAGAAGCGGCAAGCTGGTACGGCAGCGTGCTCGGCATCCCGCATCTCTACACGTTCGGCAAGCTCGCATTCTTCGACTGCGGCGGTACCCGCCTCATGCTGACGGAAGAAGCCGAGGTGCGCGCCGCGGAATCCATTCTCTATTTACGCGTTCCGGAAATCGCGGCGGCACATGCCAGCCTGGAATCGCGCGGCGTCGAATTCATCAATGCGCCGCATATGGTTCACAAGCATGCGGACGGGACCGAGGAATGGATGGCGTTCTTCAAGGATCCCGAGGGCCGAACGCTGGCGCTCATGTCGCAGGCTCGAGCGATTTCTTGAGCCGCATGACCTGATCGCCGAGGACTTGATCGGCCGCCTTCGACAATTCATCGAAGCCGTTCTTGAGGTAGCCGCCGATCGAATAGGTCAGCGAAAGATCCGTGCCGCCGGCCGCGCTCTTCACGCTCCAGGTCATGGCGCCGTCGACGGCGAGTCCTTGGAAAGGCCCGAGCGCGCCGCGCAGGCGCAGCGTCTTGCCCGGCGAGACGAACACGACGGTCAAATGGTCGGCCGAGCCGCCGCCCGGCAAAGTTTCGCAGAAGCAACCCCCGGCGCGCGCATCCAATACGAGATTCGCCGCGCTTCCCGAAAATGTGTGCTCGGAATTCCACCAGTGCGCCGGCACCAACAATGCTGCGAACACTTTGTCGGGCTGCGCCGCGATGTGCGCGGTCTCCCGCACTTCAAAGCCGTTGCCGGCCACACTCAGGACCTCGGCCGCGGCCTCGGACATCGCGGCACAGGCCACGGCAGTGCCAATTATCAGCTGCATGTTGTTCATGATCATCCCTCGCTGTTTGTTGTTTGCGCGAATGTTCTGAAAGATTCGAGAATCGCGCTCCATCCACGCGGCGAATCCATCGCGCTGCGCGCGGCGGCGGCCATGTCCCCCATTCGTTCCAAATGACGATGCTCCAACTCTATTCGCGTCGTGTCGGCACCCTCGGCGATGAAGCGCACTTCGACCTCGGTGACGAGAGCCGGATCGTACTGCCACGCGGCGTTGATCTGCCACGCCAACAACAGAGTTTGCGGCGGTTGCCAGCCGATCACGTAACCCGTCTGGCAGGTAGAGCCGTCCTCGCCGACGGCGTACCAGCGGCCGCCCACGCGCGGTTCGATGATGCACTCTTTGAGCGGCGACTTGAGGATCGAGTGCGTGGCCGGCCACCACCGGGACATGTGTTCGGTAAACACTTGAAAGGCGCGAGACTGGCTCGCCTGCACTCGCAATTGCTTGCGCACCGATGCGATCAAGGTCATGTGTCGTCCTCCTTTTTTTCCAACTCTGCCTGGAAAGCGGCCAGTGCCACATCCCAGAACTGATCCAGCCAATTGCGGATTTCGGCGAGCCCCGCCGGGTCGATCCGATAAACCCGGCGCGTCCCCTCCGCCCGGTCGACGACCAATCCCGCCTGCTTCAGAACCCCCAAATGCTGGGAGACCGCCGGCCTGCTCACCGGCATGCGCGCCGCGATCCTGCCCACCGACTTGGGTCCGCGACGCAATTCCTCGAACACTCGCCGCCGGGTCGGGTCAGCGAGAGCGAGCAGCGCATCTTGGTAAGCCATGACTAACAGTAAGCGAATACTAACCATCAGTCAACCATGCAGGTCGACTTGTCCTTGATTACGATGACGGGCGGGATTCAACAACAACAAGGGCTCCAACCTATGAAAACTCCCTCGGTGCTCGCGATCGGCGCGGTCAGTCTGCTGTTCGGTATCGGCATTGGATTTGCCGCCAAAATCACCGGTGCCGGCATTGCGGTGATTCGCGACAAGCCCGCCAAGGAAGCTGCGTTCGCCGCCTTGGCCGAGGCAGAGCGCGTCGCGGACAACGGCTCGTGGGAGCTGATTGCCGTGGGCCGCGTCTATTTTCTGTCAGGCGATAAGGCGCGCGGCCAGGCACTGTTCGATCATGTGCTCGGCGGCAAACCCGGCGGCGCCGACTACGAGAAGATTGCCAATGTTTACGCCGAAGCCGGCGACAACGATCGAGCGACCGCTAACTACGAGAAGATGCTGGCGATCGATCCCAAGGATGATTCGAGCCAAGCCGAGGTGGGTGCCTGGTACCTGCGAATCGGCCAGCGCGCCAAAGGCGAGACTTTGTTGGCGCAGGCGCTGCAACGCCGTCCGAATACCCCGTGGTATTACGTGCGCGCCGCCGAGAGCCTGCTCGGCGTTCCGCCCGGCCAGTAACGCTAGCCCGATACCATCGTTGCGTGCGGCTGCGGTTGCTCGCGCAGCATGCGGTATATTTTCAGGACTCGCGGCACATAGGCCAGAGTCTCGCTAAACGGCGGGATTTGACCGCCGTTGCGCTCGACCGCCTCCTCGCCCGCGTTATACGCGGCAAGCGCCAGCCTCACATCCTGGCCGAAGCGGTCCATCAGAAACTTCAAATAGCGCGCCCCGGCGTGCACATTTTCGCGTGGATCGTAGGGATTGGAAACTCCGAAGCGAGTCGCCGTGGCCGGCATCAACTGCATCAGCCCGACCGCGCCGCGCTTCGAGACGGCATGCGAATTGAAGCCCGATTCGACGACGATCACGGCGCGCAGCAGATTGGGTTCAACCGATGCCGCAGTCGCGGCCGTCTCGATGATCGAGTCCACTGTCGGCCCCTTGACGCCCGGTCTTCTCGCTGATGCGCTCGATCGCGCCGTACAGG
>CAYRAC010000230.1:0-1968 GCA_964422045.1 uncultured Steroidobacteraceae bacterium | reverse complement strand
TACTGACTGGCTTTTGCCAGCAGCAACGCATCGTAGCGATCGCCGCTCACCGTCCTCTCCCGGGGCGACAAGATCAGTAGACGGTAGCGGTTGTTGTCCGGCGCATCGGTGTAATGGCGCACGCCGTCATCGTCAACGTAGGTGTAAATATGCGGACTTGCCGCCGCGGTCGAAGCTATCAGCAGAGTTGCGATCAAAAATGCGGGCTTGAGCACCATGAATGTGTAGCGTCCTTCGGCGAAAGCCTATCGCGGCGCGTGCGCAGACGGTCGGACCTGCATCAAGAAATGCTCGCTGCTCACTGTGCGCTGCATCTAATAAAGCCGGGTCTGGGGGAGCGAGCTAAAGCTTCATCGATTGGCACCGATATCCTTACCCATTAAACAAAGCCAACCCGATGTCCGAAGCCGCTGAATGGAAACAAAAATATCGCGACTCGCTCCTGGAAATGGAGGCCGAGGAGAAACGCTGGCGCGACATCGAGTACGCCCTGCGCCGGCTCGTCGGCCGTCTGTGCGCGGCGGGCATGGGTGTGAATCCGCAACTTGACGACGAGTTGACCGCAGTCGCGGCCGCCAATCGACGCAACGCAGACGTACTCGAACTCGAAAAACTGGCTGCCTCCTTGACCACGACGGTCGTGGCCGTCGACGCCGTCGCGCCGGTCGTGAGTGTCCAAGCCGCGCCATTGCGCTGGCATGCGACCTGTGGCGCCGTGGCGGCGTTTCTCGAACAACTTCGCGCGGACGAGACGGACGATTCGAGTGTGCAGGCTTTGCTCTCCGAGCTCCTGGCGGCCGCCGGCGACGCCGCGTTGGCCGCGGTGGTGAGCGGCACCGCGGATCTGGTTCGCGCGCGCAGCGCCGCCTTGGCGGCCGAACGAGCGCGCGCCGCGCAAGTGCTGTCGGAGGTGACCAAGCGCCTCGAGGAAGTGGCGGGCTACCTGACCGAATCGAACAGCGCGAGCCGCGCTCGGTTCGACGATGCCCAATCGCTCAACGACACGGTGCTGTCGCATGTCCGGGAGCTCAACGAAGAGGTGAGCGGAGCCACTGAACTCGGCCGGTTGCAATCCATCGTCAGGTCGCGCCTGGAAGCGGTCGCCAAGCAGGTCTGCGACTTTCGCGCTCGCGAGACGGACCGCCTGCTGGAATCGAATGGCCGCGCCGATCGCATGCGCGCTCGCATCGCGGACCTCGAGCGCGAGACGCAGGAACTGCACTCCAAACTCGATTTGGAGAAGCACGGGGCGCGACTCGATCCCTTGACCGGTGTCGCCAACCGCAAATCCTACGATGAGCGGTTCGCGCAGGACATCGCGCGGCGCGATGCGGGCGGTGCGCCGCTGGCTCTGCTGCTGTGGGACATCGACAACTTCAAGCTGATCAATGACAACTACGGACACCGGGCGGGAGACCGCGTCCTGCAAAGCGTCGCCGCCTGCTTCAAAGCGGCGCTGCGCTCGAGCGACTTCGTGGCGCGCATTGGCGGTGAGGAATTTGCGGTGCTGTTGAACGGCCTGAAGCTCGCCGAGGCTGTCAACGTCGCGAACCAGTTGCGAACCGCGGTCGAGGGACTGCGATTCCATTTCCGCGGCACGCCGGTGCGCGTCACGGTGTCATGCGGCGTCAGCCAACTGAATCCGGGCGACTCGCCCGAAGCCTCGTACGAGCGCGCCGACCAAGCCCTGTATCGGGCCAAGGGCGGCGGCAAGAACCTGTGCGTCGCCGCCTAGCCGCCCGCCTGGCGATTTTGCTTAGCTAACAGATATTTAACGAATTTTCTGGGCTTTTCTCGCGGATTTTTGCCGCCACGTGTGGCTAAAATCGATTCCGCGCCAGTACTCCCCACTACAGCGATACTTTCGTTGCCACCGGCAACCGAGTACCGGCGTCAAGTTGACTGTGCATTGCAACATGAGGAGACCCTCTTAGAGTTCCTATGTCCCCTCCCGATATCATCGTTACC
>CAYRAC010000229.1:0-6511 GCA_964422045.1 uncultured Steroidobacteraceae bacterium | reverse complement strand
GCTGACGCTTGAGCCATTTTTTGGAGAGTGTTGAATGATGAGCTCGATCGATCGCGGCAACAGCCTGTTCATTATTGCACTGACCGCCGTGCTCGGCTGGTTGGCTGCGGCCGTGGTCCCGGTATCTGCCCATCACTCGCAGACCGCTGCGCCGCTCACCGTCGGCTTGGGTGTAACCCACTTTGCGAATTCAGGGTCGCCGCGCGCGCAGCGCGACTTTCTCGACGGATTATTGTTGCTGCACAGCTTTGAGTACCCGGCGGCGCGCGGCGCCTTCCAGTCCGCCGAGCGCACCGACCCGAGTTTCGCCATGGCCTACTGGGGCGAGGCGCTCACCTACAATCAAACACTCTGGGGAGAGCAGGACCTCGAGGCCGCGCGCGCCGCGCTCGCCAAGCTCGCGTCCACTCCCGCGCAGCGAGCGGCTAAGGCCGGGACGGCTCGCGAGCGCGCTTACTTGGCGGCGGTGGAGCAGCTCTACGGCAATGGCGACAAGACGGAGCGCGATGCAAAATTTAGTGCGGCGATGGGCTCGCTTGCCCGAGCGTATCCGAATGATCTCGACGCCCGGGCCTTCTATGCGCTGTCCATCCTAGGTTTGACCAACGGCGTGCGCAATGTCGCCAACTACATGCGTGCGGCGGCCGAGGCCGAAGAGGTATACGAAAAGGACCGACATCATCCAGGCGCGCTGCACTACCTGATTCACGCCTACGATGATCCCATCCATGCACCGCTCGGACTACGCGCCGCGCGCCTGTACGGCAAGGTCGCGCCCGCGGCCTCGCACGCGCAGCACATGCCCTCGCACATCTTCTTCGCTCTGGGAATGTGGGATGAGGCGATTGCGGCCAATCGTGCTTCACTTAAGATTGCCCGCGCACAGAATGACGGCGGATATCACTCGCTGGTGTGGTTGACGTACGCGTACCTGCAGGAGGGTCGGCGCGCGGAGGCGCAGCAGCTGATACGGTCTGTCGCCCACGATGTCGGGACAGCGCCTACCAAGGACAATCGTATCAGGCTCGCGCTCGTGCGCGCCATCTGGCTGGTGGAAACCCGTGGCGCCGAAGGTGCCGATGCGCTTGAGGCGGTTGATAGCCGCGGCATCGCCTCGATCGGCTATTTCGATACGTACGATTTTGCGCGTGGATTAACCGCGGCCGCGGATGTGAACGAAGCGCGCGCGGCGCTCGAGCGATTGCAGGCGCGAATAGATGGCGCGGGTGGCGCATCGCGGGCAGTGTCGGCCGATTGGCACGACACGGTGACGGCGACTGAGCTCGCACAGGCGGCAATCATGGCGACCGCGCTCGATGGCACAATCACTTACTATGCAGGCGATCGAAGGGCCGGAATTGCGCGGATTCGCGCGGCTATTGCGGCGGCCGATCGCGAAGAATTCGAGTACGGCCCCCCCTGGTCGGTAAAACCACTCGATGAATTACTCGGTGAGCTTTTGCTGGCGGATGGCCGGCGCCAGGAGGCGGCCGCCGCATTCGAGAAAACGCTCGCCGTCTATCCGAATCGACGCCTTGCCCGTGAAGGGCTGGCCGCAACCCAGGTGACGAATGAATAGAAAATGGCCGCGCAGCTCCAGGGCCGCAGCATGGCCGCTTTTCTTCATCATATGTTGGAGCGCGCTCCCTTACGATTGTGCCATGCCGGAGCCCAGCCACAAACCGCACGCCACGAGACAAGACCTTATCGGGGCGTGGCGGCTCGTGAGCATTCAAATTGTCGGGCCCAACGGTCGAATGCCTGATCCCTTTTATAATACAGACCCCACGGGTGTCCTCGTCTATGACCCTTCCGGATGGATGAGCGTGCAAATCGCCGGGCAACCTCGGCCGTCAATGGAAGCTCCCGCATCGAGACCGGCGCGCCCGCACACGGCCGAGAGCGCGCAGCTCGAGGCGGCCGTGCTCGACACGTATTACGCCTACGCGGCTACGTGGGAGTTCGACGGTGCGACATCGACCGTTACCCACCACGTCAAGTTGTCGCTCATTCCCGCGGAAGCAGGCATGAGTTATTCCCAGAAGGTCAAGCTGGACGGGGGAAATCTCGTCTTTACGACACGGCGAGATGCGCCCGGCGGCGCGACGGTTCAGGAAAAAGTCTGGAAACGAATCTCGAGCCCCACGGACTAGCCGCGCAACAATCCTAACGGCGGTCCTGATATGCTCGGAAAATGCGGGAGGCTCATACCAGTGATCCGCTCGCCGGCGGCTCGAGGCCGGTCCTTATATACGATGGCGATTGCACGTTCTGCGCCTACTGGGCGCGCTACTGGCACAAGCTGACCGGCGATCGCGTCGAATACCGAACCTACCAAGACGCAGCCGCGCATTATCCCGCGATCTCCCTCGCGGAATTTCAGCGCGCCGTCCAGTATGTAACGCCTGACGGCCAAGTCAAAAGCGCCGCCCAGGCGAGCTTCCTCACCTTGAGCCACGCGCGCGGCAAAGGGATCTGGCTTATCCTCTACCGCAGGGTGCCGGGATTCGGCAGCCTCGCCGAGCTTGCTTACACCTTCATCGCTGCGCATCGCGCGGCCTTTTATCGGCTCAGTCTCGTTTTGTGGGGCCGCGATTACGCACCGCCGCAATACGATGTCGTCACGTTCTTGTTCCTGCGCGCGTTCGGCCTCATCTATCTGTCAGCCTTCGTCTCCTTCGGCGTTCAGGCACAGGGACTCATCGGCAGCCACGGTATCTTGCCGCTCGCGGACTTGGTCGACGCCCTGCGCGCGCAATCGGGCCCGGAACGCTACTACTACATGCCGATGGTGTTCTGGTGGAGCGCGAGCGATGTTGCGATCCGGACCGTGTGTTGGACGGGAGCGGCGCTATCGCTGCTCTTGGTTTTCAATCTGCTGCCGCGCCTTTGTCTGTTCTTGCTCTATGCTCTCTACCTCTCGCTTCTCTACGGCGGGCAGGACTTCATGACCTATCAGTGGGACGTGTTCCTGCTCGAAGCCGGGGTTCTCGCGCTGCTCATGAGTTTCGCACGCACCCCGGGTATTTGGCTTTTGCGCTGGCTGCTTTTCCGCTTCATGTTCATGTCCGGCGTGGTCAAGCTCGAGAGCGGCGACCTCCATTGGCGGAATCTGTCGGCGCTCTCCTATCACTTTCTCACGCAGCCGCTGCCGACGCCGATCGCCTGGTATGCGGCCGAGCTACCGCAGCGGCTGCTGACGTTTGCCTGCGGCAGCATGCTGGTCATCGAGCTCATCCTGCCGTTCCTTATTTTTTGCCCGCGCCGGCTGCGCTTCATCGCAGGCTTCGGCATCGTCCTTCTGCAAGTGTGTATCCTGCTCACAGGTAATTACAACTGGTTTAACTGCCAGACTGTATTGCTGTGCCTGCTGCTGTTCGACGACACGGCTCTGCAAAGAATATTGCCGGCACGCCTCAATTCATTTCGTCGCGCGCGCGGGATCGAGCATCTGCCGCGAAGAGTCACTGTCGCCACCGCCAGCGTGCTCGCGCTCCTCATCGTATTCGTCAGTCTCGTCGAGATGGACGAGCGCTTCGGCGGCAACCCTCCCAGGTTCGCGAGGACCTTCGATGC
This sequence comes from uncultured Steroidobacteraceae bacterium, assembly GCA_964422045.1. Lineage (GTDB taxonomy): Bacteria > Pseudomonadota > Gammaproteobacteria > Steroidobacterales > Steroidobacteraceae > Bog-1198. The sequence goes on along the minus strand of CAYRAC010000229.1, from coordinate 2,935 downwards.
ATTCGTCGAGCCGCTGCGCATCACGAGCAGCTACGGGTTGTTCGCGGTCATGACCACAGAGCGCGAGGAAATCGTCATCGAAGGCTCGTCCGACGGCGTGCAGTGGCGCGAGTATGAGTTCCGTTACAAACCCGGCGATCTTGCTCGCCGGCCGCCGTGGAACATCCCGCATCAGCCCCGCCTGGACTGGCAGATGTGGTTCGCGGCGCTCGAGGATCCCGGTCGCCTGCGCTGGTTTCCCCGCTTTCTGCAGCGAGTTCTCGAGAATGAGCCCACCGTCATGGCGTTGCTTCAAACAAATCCCTTTCCGAACCAGCGGCCGCTGTACGTCCGCGCGGCGTTCTACGACTACTCCTATGCCGACCGCGCGCTCAAGGCGCAAGGGTACTGGTGGCAGCGGCGGTTGCGCGGTGTCTATTATCCCGCTGTCCGTTTGCAGAGCGGTGAGGGTTGAACAGCGTCCCAAACACCCTGACACAGCGGCGCATGCCAGGGGTCTCGGACGTCGGGCGCAAAGCTACAGAACTGAAAGAATCTCCTCGGTTGGAAGAAACCGCAATGTTCTCTGCCTGCGATACAGCCACAACAGGAGCGCCATCACCGAGCCGCCGGGGACAATCAGTTCCATGACGGCATACGGTGCAACAGCCCGTATCTTGACAACCACCAGCGTCACGTAGGCTCTTAGGTTCGGCGCCATTGTTCAACTCTCTAAACTATCGTAACTGTTGGGGTCAGCCCGTCAGCATCGCAAACTGCAAAGCAAGGACAAAAGCCCCGGTGACCGTTGCCGAAAGGAGCGCCTGCGCGACCCGCGCGGTGAGGATTTCGTGTGTCATACCATTCTCCGTTAATTGAATTGATCGAACGGTCTTCAGGTTGCGCCGCGCGCCGACATACAACAAACGCAATACCTGACTCACCGTTAAGTAAAACTTAACCGAAATATTCGATTCGCCGGGCGGTTGCCGCACGTCACGGTTTATGCGACCCGCAGCAAGTCAGGAGTACTGTCCGCAATGCTAGGCTGAATGAGTTCCCTTCCCAAGGCGGGAGCTCGATTTGTGACTTTTGGCAAGATAGTGTTGTTGACCGCGTTGACCGGAGCTGGGGGAGTGCATTTGTGGCATGTTCACCAGCGCTCCGTTATCGATCGCGCTGCCCTTCGGCACAGGCGAAGCGAGCAGATGCCATGGCCACCCAGCTCAGACAGATGGGTATTGCGATCAGCAGGAGCAATCACTACTCGGCCATCGTCCACAATCGGGAGCACATGCCCCTGGCCACCGTGTTCGCGTTGCTGAACAGTTTTCGAAGGTGGCCCGAGTGGGCGCCCCAAGACCGCGATGATCGCTCCTTGGCGCGTACTTTTGCGGGCCCCGCGGAGGGCGTCGGCGCGATATCCGAGTGGCAAGGATCAGGCGCTTCCGGCGCAGGCAGAATGGAAATCACGCACTCGGTCGTTGATTCGCTGCAAATGTCTTTGCGATGAAACTCCTGAGCGTATTTACCAGCGCCGTGCCACTTTAGACGCGTTCGAAGCAGGCGACCGTCTCGATGTGCTCGGTGAAGGGTATGAGGTTGAATCCCGTCAACCCCGCCAGACGTAGCTTGCCGCGCGACATCAGCACGGCGGCGTCGGCGAGGAACGACTCGACCCCACAACTGACGTACACAAAGCGGCCGGGAGGCTGGGCACTCAAGTGCGCGGCAAGTTCGGCATCGAGCCCCTTGCGGGGCGGGTCGGCGATCACCACCTGAGCTTCCTGTGCGGCTAGGAGCGCAGCGCCGGCGGGGCCCGGAAAGACGGAAATCTTGGACCGGACACTCGCCGGAAGCTCGGCGAGTCCAAGCTCGAGACCGTACAATGAGTACCGGTTGAGTTCGTTCAAACGGATCGCGCGTACGCGCGGCAGCAGCGATAAGCCGATGGCACCTACGCCGGCGTAGAACTCCGCGACCTCGGCGTCCTGAGGGACTAGATTGCGCACGTGCTCTATGATGCGGTCGGCGATGTCGAGATTGCTTTGACCGAATGCGCCCGGCGGGTAGTGCACGCTCGCGCCGCCAAATGCTTCGACGACGCTCTCGGGTCCGCATACCGGATGGAACTCGGGACCCAGGATTGTATTGTTGTGCTCGAGATTCGGGCTGAACCAGAGACTGTGCAAGTCCTCGCCCAGCCGCTCACGAATCAAGTCCAGGCACGCCGCCAAGGGGTCGCGCGTCTCGCAATTGGCAACGATAACCACTTGCGCGGTCTGCGAGCGGCGTTCCACCACGACCTGCAAGTAGCGCGCGACCCCTAAGTGCGCACGCTCCGAGTAATTCGTGACCCGTGCGTCAACGAGGGCGCGCCGCACGACGCCGGCGACGTGGTTGATCAAGGGATGTTGCACGCGGCAATTGGGGATATGCACCACACGGTGCGTACCCAGTTCAAACAGCCCGATTTTGGGCGAGCCTAGCCGACCGCGAATGGCAAGCCGGGCTCGCAGCCGAAATCCTGCCGTATCGCCTGAGACAATCGGGACCGCCGGCAGTCCGTGCGCGCTCGCCAGCTGATTGAGCGCATGCAGCACGGGAGCCGCAACAGTGCCGTCACCGAATCTCGGGCAGCCTGGACAAGGCGGGCGATGCGGGCAATCTAGGAGGCGCGGGTCCGTCACGGGCCGCCAAGCTAGCAGCCAGATTCGCGCTCGGCAATGGGATGGACGGATTACGGCGACATCGTGTCGTCATCGTCTCCTTTGGCGTGATCTCGGCCAATTTGCTCCGCCTTTGCCAGCGCAGTTTCCTCGTCGGGGCGAACTTTGGGCCCTTCTTTAATCTGCTGCTTGCCGCGTGCGGACTCGACGAATCGGCGCTCGGCCGTGTTGAACCGCTCGGCCGCCTCCGGGTTGCCTTCACCGTGATTACTGGATTCGTTGCTCAT
>CAYRAC010000228.1:0-6517 GCA_964422045.1 uncultured Steroidobacteraceae bacterium | reverse complement strand
AGTAATAGCGCGCGATATCCTCGAGGCTGTAGGTAAATTCCTGGCCCGAGGCGAATAACTGCTTGAAATTACTGAAGCAGCAGGCCATGGGCTCGCGCCGGGCATCGATGATGCGCGCATTCGGCAAAATCAAATGGATGAGCCCAACATGCCGGAAGTTGTTGGGCATCTTATCGATGAAATGCGGTTTGCCGGTACGGTAGGGACGGGTATCGGCCAGGTAGGCCTCCCCGAGGCGCCGGAACTCCTGCGGCTGCATGCGGCTGAGAATTGCCGGATAGCGCGGATCGTCAGTCTCGCCGTCGCGGCCCACCAGTTCCGCGGCCAGACGCGGAATGTCCGGCAGTTCGAGCGTGCCCTCGACGCGCGAATGCGAGGCAAGGATTTGTTCCAGCAGCGTCGATCCGGCGCGGGGCAGTCCGACGATGAATATCGGCGCATCACTCGGGCACCCGACCCCGGCACGCTCGGCGAAGAACTCCCGCGTGCAAACCTGCATCTGCAGCCGCGCATTTCGCTCGATTGTCTCCGGACGATACCGGCTCAGCGATTTTCTCAGTGCGTTGCCCCGGCGGTAGTAGTCGAACGAGGCGGCGTAGTCGCCCCGGTCCTCCAGTGCCTTGCCGAGCGCGAAGCAAAAATGATAACGATCCTCGAGCGGCGTGGTTTCGCACGACTCCGCGCCGCGCATGCGCTCCATCTCCTCGTCGCTGAAGCGATAGGTCTTGAGGTTCGCAAGACTCCAATACGCGTCGCCGAAATCGGCCCGGCAACGCGCGGCGCGGTACGACTCGATCGCTTCGTAGGTGTGGCCGAGCGTTTTTTGCGCATGACCGATCGACAGGTGCAATTCCTCCGCCTGGGGAGTTTCAACAAGCAGTCTGCGATACAGCAGCATGGCGCGTTCATGTTCGCCGAGACCGGCGCAAGCCGCCGCATAGGACATAAGGTACGCCCGGTTGTCGGGCTCATTTTCCAATAGCTTGTCGAGCTCGGCACGGGCCCGCGCATGCTTGTGGCGTTCCAGCAACACCCGGGCATAGTCATAGCGTGCTGCCCCGTAGTCCGGCGCCAGCTTGAGCACGCTTTCGAGCAGCAGCTCCGCATCGTCCAGCACATCGAGTTCCAGGCCGATCTTGGCGAGCACGCGCATGGCCTCGACGTCATTGCCATGCTTCAGGAGGTATTCGCGGACGATCTTCTCGGCCGGCTCAAGCTCCCCGTCCTCGAGCATTCCGGTCGCAGTGACAATTTGCGCAGGCAGCTCCGCCAGTTTGGCGACGTGACTATCGGCGTTGGCAGCGCTCTCTGCCTGATTGGTCATGCGAAACAGCGTCTGCAGGGCCTTCCAGCTGGCCGCGAGCGCGTGGTTTAGGCTCACGGCACGCACGAATGCCTGGATCGCCGGTTCAGCCTCACGACGCGCCACGTGGCAGTAGCCGCGCTCCTGGAACAGGCGGCTGAACGTCGGATGCCACTTCTCGAGTTGCGCCAGCGTCGCAAGTGCATCGGGGACGCGGCCCAGATAACGCTGGCACACCGCCATCATGTACAGGGCGTCGCGGTTTTGCGCATTGTCCCCGGCCAGCGCCTCGGCTGCGGCCAGTGCCGTCGCGAACTGGCGTTGCTCCATCAGGCCCCGAATGCGCAGGACCTCCATCTCCACCGCAGGAGGAATATCGGGGTTTGGACTACGCCTAAGCATGGAATGTGCAAATCATCCGCCGCTCATCCTACCGTGAAAGCCGGCGAGTTCGAAACCGCGGCGCGAGGCTTGAGCCGCGGACATGCTTGCGAGGTCAGGGTTCCGATGGCAGTCGCACCGTGACGCGGCAACCCTCGCCGATGACCGTGTCGACGGCGAGAGTACCCCCCGCTGCGCGGACTCGCTCGCGCAGCTGTGCGAGGCCGAATCGCTTGCCGGGCGAGGGGTCCGCGCGGCGCGGATCGAAGCCTACACCCTCGTCGATGACGGCAATTTCGATCGCCGCCGCAGAGACTTCGACCTCGACTTCAGCGCCCTGACACTGCGAGTGCTTGCGCGCGTTCATCAGCAGTTCGCGGGCGCATCGGTAGATGAGCTGGATGCGGTCGCGCGGCGGATCCGTGTTGCCGATCACATGCCAGTCGACGCCGAATCCGAATCGCGTTTCGAAAAAGTCCGCCGGCCAGCGCAGCGTCTCGTTGAGCGAGGCCTGATCGAGACCCGGGGGGCTTAGGTCTTGAATCATTACTCGCAGGCCCTCCTGAGCCTCGCGCGAGGCCTCGGTTGCCTCGTCGAGCAGCTCCGAGAACGGCGTATCGTTCGCGTGCGCGCGCATCGCCGCGAGAGTCATGCTCTGCCCGGCCAGAATCTGCCCGATTCCGTCGTGCAAATCGGCCGCCGTCTTGCGGCGTGCGGTGTCCTCCGCGACGCCGAGGGCACGCGCATAGTCGCGCAGTGCCAGGTGTTCCTTTGCCAGCTCATCGAGCAGCACACGCTGCCTCAAGGTCATCAAATTGACCAACAGGGCGCCGCCGCAGCCGATGACGAGGAACGCGTCGATCGAAATGACGACATCCCGCCAACCGTTGTTGGCAAGCCCTCGATAGATACCGACGCCATGACCGGCGAAGAATACGACAGCCGACGCCACGATCACCACGCCGATGTCGGTCGTGCGCCGCGAAAATCGCAGCGCCAACCAGACCAGCGGGATGGCAAACCACATCGGCTCGAGCACGGGATCGACCGCACGCAAGGGCACTGCGGCAAAGCAGACGAACAGCGCAAGCACCATGCACGCCAGGGCCCATCCCTCCCAGGCGCGCGCCGGTGTCGGCGGCGTCTCGGGATATCCCAGGAGCAGCCCGAACACCATCGGTCCGAATGTGACGATCGACAAGACCGCTGCCAGGACCCACAACCCCAGCTCGCCGGGCATCAGGGGAACGCCCTTGTCGAGTGCACTGGTGGCGCAGCCGAGCAAGGCCCCGGGCACGGAACCGGCGAACAGCGCCACGATCCATAAGGGCGAGATCACCAGCCGAAAACGCTCATCGAAGCGAAACAGCCGCATGGCACGGGCCAGGCTCGCGGGACCCGCGGTCGTCAGGATGTTGGCGCATGCAAAGCCCGCAGTCACGGCCCACGAAGCGACCGCTCGATCGCTACCCCACAGCAGAATCGGCCTCGACAGCGTGTCCCACAACAGCACAGCCGCGGCCACCAGCGCCCAGCGGCGAACCGGCAGCGCCATGAATGCGGCAAATGTGAGCGCGTGGGAGGGCCAGATGGCGGCCGAACCGGTACGCGACCACGATAGAAATCCGAGTGCGTAGAACAGCGGGTATCCGAGAGTCAAGCACAGCATCACGAAGCGCTCGAAACGGGGTTCGCCGTGGGCCGGCAGCGGACTCATCCACCTCATCGCAAGCCCTTGATTGCCATCATAAGGTGTGCCGCAGATCGCGCTGCGCAAAGCCGGATAGCAGGGGCTGCGTGCCGCGCGTCCATGCCATCGCCTTGAACCGCTCGCCCATCTCGCCCGGCAACATCAGTTGCCGCGCCTCGTTCGCCAAACGTGCAAGCTGGCCGGCGCTCTCGCCCGCGAGGATTTGCATCTCTTGATCCACGTCAAGCGCCGCCAGGAACCAGCTCTGTGTCGTGAAGCCTGCCAGCGCGAAGCCCGCCGCGCGGCAAGCCTCGGCGAGCCGCGTGTAGTCCACCCACGCCGTGATGTCCTGCAGCCCTGGGTATAGAAACGGATCGCCGTGCGCCCGATGACGGAAGTGGCACATCAAGGTGCCCTCGTGCCGCTCTGCCAAATAGTACTGGGATCGGGGTAGACCATAATCGAACCACAGCGCCGCCCCGGCGCGTAACGCTGAAGTGACGCGCTGCGTCCACGCGCTCAGGCGCGGACAGTATTCCGACACGTAACCGTCCTGCCAATCGCGCGCGGCGTTCGCGAGCTGCCCACAATCATGCGCCATGGTGGCCGTCGCCGGCCGCGATTCCCACCGGAACCCGTCATCGTCGATGGCGACGCCCAGCTCTTCCACGTGGCTGCGACGCCAACTGAACCGCGCCACCGGCAGTGCGTCCAGCACTTCATTGGCAAGCACGACCCCGTCGAATGCCAGTTCCGGGGGTCGATCGAGCCACTGCACGCGATCTTGCAAATGCGGCGCATGCGAGGCGAGGTGCCGACACTGCCGTTCGCGCAGGTCCGCGCTGATGTCGAGAATCCAATAACGCTCGGGTAATTCGCCGAGCGACTCGAGGCGCAGCAAAATATCCGCGGCGAGACGACCGCTGCCGGCACCTATTTCGAGGATGGAGCCGCCCCCGAGCGCGTTCAAGACCTCGGCGCATTGTCGAGCGATGCAGCCGCCGAACAAGCGCGAGACTTCCGGTGCGGTGGTGAAATCGCCGCCTGCGCCCAACTTGCGCGCGCCTGCGCTGTAGTACCCCAAGCCGGGCGCGTACAGCGCCGATTCCATGAATCGCTCGAAGGAGAGCCAACCGCCGGACGCGGCAATCTGTTGCGCCAAATGGTCTCGCACGGCCGCCGAATGCCGCGCTTGCACCTCGTTTAGCTGGAGTTCACGCTGCAGTTGCGTTGCGGTATCGTGCTTGGTCATGGCATCCAGTATCGAGAATTCGCGATTGCGAGACCAGGTCGTGCTCATTACCGGCGGCGCGCGCCGCGTCGGCGCCGAGATCGCGCGCACTCTGCACTCGGCCGGGGCGAACGTAGTCATTCATTACCGCTCCTCTGCCGCCGCCGCGATCGCTCTGGCGGAACACTTCAATCGAATTCGTCCGCGCTCCGCCGCGATCTACGCGGCGCATCTCTCGACTGCGGGAGCCCCCGAGAAGTTGGTGGCCATGACGCTCGAGGAATTCGGACGCCTCGATATTCTAATCAACAATGCGTCGAGTTTTTATGCAACGCCGCTCGGTCAGATCTCGCTGCCGCAGTGGGACGACCTCATGGGAAGCAATCTAAAAGCTCCCCTGTTTCTGTCACAGGCGGCGGCGCCGTGGTTGCGCGCCCAGCGCGGGCTCATCATCAATATGGTCGATATTCACGCCTTTCGCCCGCTCAAGGCGCACCCGGTGTACAGCACCGCAAAGGCCGGGCTCGCCATGCTGACGCGCGCCCTGGCGCGCGAATTAGGGCCGGAAATCCGCGTCAATGGCATTGCGCCGGGTCCGGTGCTGTGGCCGGAGGGCGACATGGAGGATGAGTTGAAGCGCGAAATCATCGACAAGACCGCGCTCAAGCGTCACGGCACCCCCGCGGACGTGGCACGCACGGCCCTCTTCTTGGCGCAGGACGCGCCGTACATCACCGGTCAAATTATCGCGGTCGACGGTGGTCGCAGTATCTAAGGTAGCTCGGCGGGTGTTGTGCTCAGCAGCTCGCGCGCGCGCTGAATGTCGCCGGCCAATGGGCGATCGTCTCGATAAGTCGCAACGCTGGCGCGTACGCGCCGATACAGGGCGTCGGTTTGGGGGGCCCGATGATGCGAGTCGCGCTGCAATTCGTAGGCCTGAGCCGCTGCCAGCAATTCGATCGCGAGGATCGTCTCGGCATTGTCGATGACGGCCAACAGCTTGAGCGCGCCCGGGGTCGCATGGCTCAAATGATCCTCCTGCAACCCTGAGGTGACGCCGCCGTCCAAGCTCGCCGGAGCCGCCAGCCGGCGATTGTCCGCAACCAGGGAGACCGCCGTGTATTGGGCAATCATGAATCCCGAACCGACGCCATCGTCACACGCCAGGAAGGCAGGCAAGCCGCTCACCAGCGGGTTGACCAGCCGATCGATTCGTCTCTCCGACATCGCCGCCACTTGCGCAACGGCAACCGCGAGCGAATCCGCGCTGAGGCCGAGAGCCGCGCCGACTGCGTTGGCGCCCGACAGCGCACGCGGCTCGGCTGCGCTGCCGACCACGGCCGGATTATCCGTGACCGATGCCAGCTCATCGTCGACGACGCGCGCCGCCTGCGCGAACAGATCGCGCGCCGCGCCATGCACCTGCGGGATGGCGCGCAAACTCAAGGGATCTTGAGTGCGCCGGCCGGCACTGTGGCGCAGGATCTCGCTGCCCTGCAAAGCTGCGCGCAAATGCTCGCCCACCGCGCCTACGCCCGGCGACACCCGCAGTCCGAGCGCGGCGGCATCGAAGACCGCAGCTTGGCCCCGCAAATTCTCGAACGACAGGGCGGCCACCGCATCGGCCCAATCGAGCAGGCGCAGGGTCCTGCCCAAGGCGGTCGCCGCAAGCCCGGTGGCGCAGGCCGTTCCGTTCACAAGACTGAGACCCTCTTTCGCGCCCAACACCAGCGGCGCGAGGTGCAGGGACTTCAGCGCTTCGGCGCCGCTCATCGAGCGGCCGTTTCTGCGCGCCGATCCTTCGCCGATCAGCACCAGCGCAATGTGCGCCATATGTGTGAGATAGCCCACCGACCCCGCCGCCGGTACTTCCGGGATGCAATCGTGAGCCAGCAGCGCCAACAGTCGTTCG
>CAYRAC010000227.1:0-6547 GCA_964422045.1 uncultured Steroidobacteraceae bacterium | reverse complement strand
CCGGCAGACTCGAAAAACGCGTGGACTCGCTGCGCCTCGCGGCCCACGAACAGCTCTCGGATGCCGAGCGCGCGCGCCGCGAACGTGAGCGGATCGCGGAATATCGCGGAATCGTCGATTACGATTGGGCGCCGGATGGGCGGCATGTGCTGTTCACGCTCGCCGGCATTCTGTACCTCTACGATCTTGACGCGGCGGCGGACACGGCGCTGCGCCGGCTGACGCAAACGGCTCATCCTCTGCTCGATCCGCAGGTGTCGCCGCGCGGCCACTACGCCTCGTTCGTCCGCGATCAAGATTTGTGGGTGATCGACCTGCGCAGCGGCGCGGAGCGGCGTTTGACCAGCGACGGCGGCGCGGCCATTCATAACGCCGAAGCGGAATTTATTGCCCAAGAGGAACTGCGGCAGACCAGCGGCTATTGGTGGGCGCCGGACGACTCCGCCATCGCCTACAAGCGCTTTGATGAAAGCAAGGTGCCGATTGCGCGCCGCACCGAGATTTATGCGGACCGCACCGCGATGGTGGAGCAGCGCTATCCCGCCGCCGGCGAGCCGAATGTGAGCGTCAAGCTCGGGCTGGTCGCGCCCGGCGGCGGTGTTACGCGTTGGGTCGATCTGGGTGCCGATCCGGACATTTACCTGACCCGCGCCGACTGGACCCCGGACGCTCACCACCTCGCCTTTCAACGCCTGTCGCGCGACCAAAAACGCCTTGACCTGGTGTTGGTCGACGCCGCGACGCTCAACCAAGTGCCCTTGCTCGCAGAGACCTCGGCAACCTGGGTCAATCTGTCGGACGATCTGCATTTTTTGAAGCGCCAGCGAGGCTTTATCTGGTCTTCCGAGCGCAGCGGCACGAATCATTTGTATCTTTACGATCTCGCCGGCCGCTTGCTCCACCCGCTAACCCGCGGTGCCTGGAATGTCGACGGACTGCTGGCGGTCGATGAATCCACCGGCACCGTCTATTTCGATTCGAACCGCGACGCCGTCCAGGATTTGCAGATCTATACGGCCCGGCTCGATGGGCGGGACGCCGAAAATCCAGGCCGCATCAGCCGCGGCGACGGCTGGCACGCGGCGCAATTCGCGTCGAACCCAACGCGTGTTGCGCTCTACGTCGACAATTTCTCCGACCCGAGCACGCCGCCGCAGGTCAGCGTCAATGCGCCCGACGGCCATCGTCTCGCTTGGGTCGAAGCGAATGCGCTCGATGCGACGCACCCCTACTGGAGCTTCCGCGGGCGGCACGTCATCCCGGAGTACGGTCACATCCGCGCCGAGGACGGGCAGGACTTACAGTATTCCTTGATGAAACCCGCGGAATTCGATCCGACTCATCGCTATCCTGTTTTCCTCACGGTCTACGGCGGCCCGACCGTGCAAAAGGTCAGGCGCGCGTGGCCGGACGTGATCGAGGAGTACATGGCGCAGCAGGGCTACGCGGTGTTCACGCTCGACAATCGCGGCACGGCACGCCGTAGCCGCGTTTTTTCCGACCCGATCTACCGGCGCTTGGGCGAGGTGGAAGTTCGCGATCAGTTGGCCGGCGTGCATTGGCTGCAAAGCGTGCCGTGGATCGACGCCAAACGCATCGGCGTGTTTGGCTGGAGCTATGGCGGATATATGACGCTGATGCTGCTCGCCAAAGGCTCGGATGTGATTGCGGCCGGTGCGGCGGTCGCGCCGGTGACTGATTGGCGCTTGTACGACACCGCCTATACGGAGCGCTATCTCGATACGCCCGCGGGCAACGCCCAAGGCTATGCCGACTCCTCGGTGTTCGCCTCGCTCGGTGGCTTGAAGTCCCCGCTGTTCCTCGCGCATGGCATGGCCGATGACAACGTGCTGTTCGTCAATTCGACCCGGCTGATGTCGGAACTGCAGAACCGCGGCATTCAATTCGAGCTCATGACCTATCCCGGTGCCAAGCACGGACTGTCGACGCCGCAGATGAAACAGCACGTGTTCACCGCGATCCAGCATTTCTTCGACCAGAACGTGAAGAACGGCCGCTGACGTCATGACGCCTTGGCGAAGTTGCCTTCTCGTGCCCGCGTTGATTGTCTCGCATCAGGTATTTGCGGCTGCGACTGCAAGCGATGGCCAACATGACTTCGACTTCGAAATCGGCGATTGGCACACCCATTTGTCGCGTTTGTTGCATCCTTTGACGGGTTCCACGACATGGGTCACCTACGAAGGCACGACCAGCGTGCGCAAAATCTGGAATGGGCGCGCGAACCTCGTCGAGCTTGAAGTCGACGGCGCGCCAGGCCACATCGAAGCGCTGTCGTTACGCTTGTACAACCCGGCTTCGCACCAATGGAGCCTGAATTTCGCGAATAGTGCCGCCGGCGTGTTGAGTCTGCCGCCGACGGTCGGGGAGTTCAAGGATGGCCGCGGCGAGTTTTATGATCAGGAAACGCTCGGCCAACGCGCAATCCTGGTGCGCTTCGTCATCGCGCAGATCAACGCCGATTCCTGCCGTTTCGAGCAGGCGTATTCGGATGATGGCGGCAAGACCTGGGAAGTGAACTGGATTGCGTTGGACACGCGAATCAAGGGCGCCGCGCGCTGAGCAACAGCCCGCCGAGCATCAGCAGCGCCGCGCCGCTCAGCAATACCGGCAAGCCCCGCGCCGGCCACAGATCCATCGCAATACCGCCCACGCTCGGGCCGATCACGCCGCCGCAGCAGTACACCATGACGAATAGGGTGTTGGCGCTCGGCAGATCTTCCACCGCAAATTCCTCGCCGAGCAGCGCCACTCCCTGGCTGTAGAACGCGTACAGCGTGCCTCCCCATACGAACAGCAGAGGCCACAGCAACCACGCAGTGTCCAGGCAGCGCTGCAGCAACAACGGTCCGATGCAGCTCAACAACGCGCACACGCCGAGCAGGGTTTTGCGCCCGTAACGATCGGCGAGCAACCCGATCGGCACTTGTAATACCACATTGCCGGCCATGAATACCGCCACCAGCAGCAACGCGGCCTGCTCGCTTTGGCCGGATTGCACGCCGAACAGCGGCAGCAAGCTCAAGTCCGCCGACTCGACCAAGCCGGCCACCAGGGCCGCGAGCATGACGATCGGCGCCGTTGTCAAGGCGCCCGCCAATCCGCGCAGCGGCATGAACTGTCCGACGGCGCAGGACACCTGCGGCAGCAACGCCAGAGGCAACAAGGTGAGCAGCAGGCAGGCCGCGCCGACCACGAACGGTTTCGCGCCTTGCGTGCCGGTGAATTCCAGCAGCAACGGACCGGCGACGATGCCGAGCGAAAAAATCGTACCGTAGATCCCCATGACGGTGCCGCGAGATTCGATTCCGCTGACGCTGTTCATCCAGATCTCGCTCGCGATCCACACCAGGCCAAGCGCGCAACCGGCGATGAATCGCAGCGCCAACCACAGCGGCACGCTCGGCCGGAGCGGCATCAACAGCAATAGGACGGCCGCGAACACGATCCCGCTGATGATGCAGCGCCGGAGGCCGAGGCGGATGATGGCGCGCGGGTAAAATGGGCCGCACAAGATCACCGCGATCAAACTCGCGGCGGTCACCGCGCCCACGGCAAAGCTCGAATAGCCCATGCGGCTCAAGCTCAATGCGATCAACGGCGGTTGGAAGCCGAAGATGAGACCCACTCCCAAGCAGCTGGAAAAAACCGCCGCGAGAATCAGCCGGTGCGACGGCTGTTGCACGCTCAATTCCAGAGCGCGAATCGCCGCGCGCGCCCCGCAAATGTGCGCTTGAATCGAGTCATCGAAACCCGCATCCGCAAATTTCCACCTTGTTGTCTCGGCACAAAGCGTGCATTAGACACCATTGGCGCGCTGCGACTGCAACATAAACGCAACATCAAGCGCTGCTTACGCATATCTGATGCGCAATAAACTTGCGTGTCAGTAAACGCTATGTTACGAATTGGCTCCGGCGATGAAGGGATCGCCATATAAAGAGCACGGGATGATTCAGTCGGGCGATCCTTTGCGTCGCAATCCACAGGGCGCAGCCGCGCCCTCGCCTATACGTTGGGAGAATCGGCCATGAAACATGTGTTGTGTTCGTACAAACGCTGGCGGGATCCCGCGTCGCTGGCCGTGGCGCTCGTCTGCGCCCTGCTGTCGAGCGGGCCGGCATTCGCCGATCCAGCCGCGGCCGCAGCCGGGGCCGGGGCCGCCAAAGGCGGCGGCGAATTGGACGAGATCGTCGTGACCGCGGAGAAGCGTGAGTCGACCGTGCAGGCGACGCCGATCAGCATTACCGCCTTGAACGCCGAGGAACTCACCCAGCAAAACGTCCTGTCGGTCGAAGATCTGGCGGGCGTCGTGCCCGGCGTGTCGATGCGCACCGCCGGCCCCGGGCAGACCGAGTATGAAATGCGCGGCCTCACCTCGGCCGGCGGCTCGGCGGCCACGGTCGGCTTCTACGTCGATGAGACACCGCTTTCGGCCTCGGCGGTCGCGCTCAATGGCCGCACCGTGATCGATGCGGATGTGTTCGACTTGAGCCACGTTGAAGTGCTGCGCGGCCCGCAGGGCACCCTGTACGGCGCGGGCTCCATGGGCGGCACGATCAAACTGGTGACCAACCAGCCAAAGCTTGGTGTGTTCGAGGGCGCGACCGATACCAGTCTCTCTCAGACGTCTTCCGGCGGCAGCACCAATGGCAGCATCAGTGCGATGGTGAATCTGCCCATGGGCGAAACCTTTGCAGTACGCCTCGTGGGTACCCAGAAGTACATCAGCGGCTGGATTCCGCGCATCGTCGCCGAGCCCGGCACGTTCCCGTATCCGGTGGGTTTCGGTACCACCTGTGCCAGCTACTGCAGCACGCGCGGCGACGTGGCCGCCGCGCCGGTCGAGAAGACCATCAAGGGTTCGAACCTCGAGAAATTCACGGCGGCGCGCGCCGAAGCGCTGTTCAAGCCGAACGACGCCTTGTCGGTGGCCTCGACTCTGATGTACCAGCGCATTGACGCGCAAGGTTACAACAATTATCAGTCCGCGCCGCCCTCGCCGGCTCCGTCTCCGTCTACGCCCGGCATCTATCAACCCCTCGATGTGAAGGAGCCGTACTACGATTCGTTCAAGCTGGCGAGTCTCACCATCAAATACAACTTCGGCTTCGCGGAACTGACCTCCGCCACCGCGTATTGGAAGCGCTACGTATTCCAGTCCACGGACTCGACCGAAGCCTTGCAGAACATCAACGGCATCGTGGGTTCGGCGGCCCCAACCGCGTATCCCAACGGCTTCCTTCCGGACATGCTGTACGTCGAAGAAGATCCCACGACCCAGGTCAGCGAGGAGCTGCGCCTGACTTCGACCGGCACCGGGCCGTTCCAGTGGGTGGGCGGCGTGTACGGCGCCGATCTGCACTCGGGCTATATCACCTATAACCAAAGTCCCTACATCGCGAACGCCTACAATACGGCGGGTCCGGTCAATGGCAACATCAATGCCGGCGGCGCGGCGGCCAATCCGGACGGCATCATCTTCAATGACGACAACCCCAACGTGATGAAACAGAGCGCCGTGTTCGGCGAAGTCTCGTACAAGGTCACCGACGATTTGAAAGCCACGTTGGGCGTGCGCTACTTCAAGTTCACAGTCGGCAACCACTCGCACCAATGCGGTGTCGGCACGGGTACCGGCAATGAGACCTGCCAGATCGACACCGCCTCCGGCAAAGGCGACAACGTGCTGCCGCGCTTGAACATCTCCTATACGCCGACGCCGGATCTGACGCTGTACGGCACGGTCGCCAAGGGTTCGCGGCCGGGCGGCGTCAATCTGCCGATTCCGTTGCCGACGCTGGCGCAACTGCAGGCCAATCCGCTCGCCTACAATTGCGGCATTCCCGCCGCGACCCAGCTCACCGGCGCACCGATCCCGCCCGGCACCATCTACGTCACGCAGCAGCCGGCGTACTTCGGTCCGGACTCGATCTGGAGCTACGAAATCGGCGAGAAATCGCGCTTCGATGACCGGCGCTTCACGCTCGACGCCGACATCTACTACGTCAAGTGGAAGAGCATTCAGCAGGTCATCGACCTGGGCTGCGGCTATCCGTACAGCGCCAATGCCGGCAACGCCTTGGCCTACGGTCCCGAAGTCGAATTCTCAGCGCTGCTCGTCACCGGCCTGACCCTCGATATTTCCGGTGCCTACACCAAGGCCTACATCAACGAGCCGAACACCAACGAGGCGACGGTCATCGCGGGCGCAACGCCCGGAACCGATCCCAGCCGCATCGTCAATGTGCCGAAATACACCGGCGTCGTTGCGCTCGAGTATCAGACTGAACTCAGCGCCGACTTGAACGGCCTGTTCCGGATTTCCGACTCGATCACCGGCCCGATCGAGGATATCTCCTATGTCCGCGAAACGCTGCCCTCGCATGCCTTCCTCGATGCGCGCGCCGGCGTCTCCCACGGAGCGTGGGGCGCCTACCTGTTCGGGACCAACCTGACCAACAAAGTGGCCGCGTTGACCATCGACAACACCACCTTTGCCTGGCAGCAGCCGACCATCATTCGC
>CAYRAC010000226.1:0-6566 GCA_964422045.1 uncultured Steroidobacteraceae bacterium | reverse complement strand
GGCGCGGCAATCAGCAGCGCGAGCAAGCCGTCTTGAATCAGCGCGCGTATAACGTGCGCCTCCCGCGGAATTCTGCAAACATACTCGCCAGTGCATTTCGTCGGCAAAAGCGCCGCTCGAGCCTATGCCACCATTTTCTTGAAAGTTTCGAGCACCGCCGCCCCTTTGAACGGCTTGACAATCCAGCCCTTCACACCGGCCGCCTTGCCGCGCTCCTTCAAGGCCGGATTACTTTCGGTGGTCAGCATGATGAGATTAACCTGCTTGTTGACGAGATCGCTGCGGATCTTTTCGACCATCGTCAGTCCGTCCATATTGGGCATATTGACGTCCGCGATCACTAATTTGATGCCTGGATCGGCCTTCAGCTTCTCCAGCCCATCCTTGCCGTCCACTGCGGTCACGACATCAAGTCCGTTGTCCTTCAGAAATCTCGAAACCTCGTCGCGAACGGTGCTCGAATCGTCGACGATGAGTATCTGTGCCATTTCGCGTTCCTCTGCAGTTGTTAAAGCAATTCCAGCTCGCCAGCATCGACTAGATCCTCGACGTCCTTGGGAATTTCCTGGAAGTTATCCGGCGACCAATTCAGGTTGAAGATGAAGCGCTCGTAGAGCTTGGTCGAGCGGCCGGTAATCTCATCCGACAAAGTGAAACGGAAGCACAACTGCGGCTTCTCGGTGCCAAAGGACACGTAGCGGTGCTTGTGGTTCACGATTATGGGTACCTCAATGCGACTCGCGGAGGACCTATCGCTGTTGCCGATGAAACGGTTCTTGAACGAACCCCAAACGAGATTGGTGATTTCGCTCAACAGATCGTTCACGCTGCGGAAGCTGGAAACAGTGCCGGGCGCGCCGTCGCGACCGATCAATTCGAGAAGCGGCTCCTCTTCGGTCTGCAGCATCATATAGCCGCGGCACCAGGGACTCTCCAATTGGATCAGGCTGAACAGCTCGCCGAATATGACCCGATCGCGCACGATGTACGGAGTGTGCGAAGTCGTCTTCAGTGTTGGGAACTGACTGCTCAACACCGACTCGGTGATTTCCGAAATACCTCGCAACAGGGCGTTCGGATAAGTCAGACAAAATATGTACTCGTCGATTACTTTCTTCAGCGCATCCATGTCGGATGCGTCATAGACCGCGCAAAACAAGCTCTCCGCACCCGCCGGAAATCCCTCGAGATTCGTCGCGGATTCTCGCCGCAGAATGATCGGCAGTTCAGGCCGCGCCGCGCGGATTGCCCGTGCAATGCGCATAGTCTCCTCGCGAGATTCGGCATAATCCTCGGCAAGCAGAATCCCGCCAAGATCGACATTGGTGCTCAACACGGACATTTCTGCGCCTTTGCGCACCTTGAGGGCGAGCAGTTTATTTGCCTCGCAGAAATGCCTGAGCCGCCATGCGTATTGGGGATTGTTGTCGAGCACAATAATTTTGCTGAAAAGTTCGTCATCATTCATTGTCAATGCTCCAAGGTTTGCCGCGGTTCATTCGCCACAACGCGTCCCGATACGCTACACAAGCTCAATTACGGCACGCGGCGGACGGAATCGTGATGACGAATTCGAACGGGGCGAAGTCCATCGCAATACCAGCGGGGTCGGCAAGTGCAATGCGAATGGTTGCGCCGTGCTCATGAAGGAAGGTGCGCACCGCTTCCATGCCGACGCCGCGCCCGGAAATCTGCGTGACGCCCGGCGAGGTGGAGACACCGGCGAGAAAAATGACATCGGCGACCGCCTGGCGCGTCGGCCGCTCATCGGTACGGAAATAACCGCCGCCGACACCTTTGGCATACAGGCCTTGCAAGGCAAGTCCTCGTCCGTCGTCGCTCACGCGCAGCTCCACAAACTCTCCATGGCGCTCGCAAACGAAGCGCATGTTTCCCTGTTCGGGTTTGTGCGCCAGCAGGCGGTCTGCCGGCGCCTCAATGCCATGATCCAGCGAGTTTCGTTGGATATGCATGAAGCAGCTCCTGAGCGCCTCCGCAAATTCACCATTGAAAGAAATCTCGCCGTTCACAATCTGCACGGCGGGCGTCGGCTTCTTAAGTTCCTTGGCGAGCGAGGCGAGCGAGTCCGTGGAGCCGGACACGAGCCGAGCCAGAGAAACCAAGCCGAGCTGGTTGACGACGTTCTGCAGGCGTATTGCCCCCGCATCGCGACCGGCGGCGCTCAGCGCTGCTGCCAGCGAACGCAGCTCAGCGAGCTGATCGCTACTGACGAACGCGCCTTGCTTGCCGAATCGATCGGAGGCTCGCCCCTTGCGGCCGAGCGTATTGTCGTTGATATCCACATAGCGCGCGACCGCCGCTTCGACTGCGGCGAGTTCCGTGAGCAACTCGTCAAAGTTGCACTTTGCCGTATCATCCTTTCGCAGCCGGTCGTAAGTCTGCTCTGCTCTGTGGGCGGCATCCGTTATTTGCGCGAATTCGAACGTGCGTGCGTTGCCTTTGATGGTATGCATGTTGCGGAAAAGCGCGGCGATGATGTCTTGGTCGCAGCCGCTCGCCGCACGGATCAGCTCGCGACTGGCGGCCAGGTAGCCGTTCGTCGATTCAATAAAGGCGTTGAACTTGCCGCTCGATGCTCGGATGATTTGCGCGATTATTGCCAGCTCGTCCCTCTGCTGAGTCGCACTGGCTTCCAACGTGCGCAAGTGAGTGACATCCTGCGTGATGAGCAGGACTTTATCGACGCAGCCGGCTTCGCCCACGATGGGGATCCAGTCCATTTGCAAAATCTTCTGCCTGCCGTCGGCGGTGTCGATGGCCATTTCGCGGGCCAGCAAGTGGCCATTCATGGCGAACATCATCGCATCCTCGTCGAGGATGGTATTCAGCGCCGTGGCAATTTGATCCTTCGAATCCTCTCCGAGCGTCGAATTGGCAAACAGCGTGGCGAGCAGATCTTTGCCGGCCAGATCGTCAACGCCGAATATCGTGCGCAAATAGCTGGAATATTCCGGATGGATGCGGTTACCGCTTACCACCGTGGAAACGCCCAGCGTCATGTTCTGCAGCATGGCGTTAATATCGGAGGTCTTCTGGCTCAATTGAGCGGTGCGTTCGACGACCCGAATTTCGAGCGTCGCTTTCTGCGCCGCGATCACGCCGATCATCTGCATGTTGTTGCGGATAAAGAAGACAAGTACCGCCATGAAGCCCAAGTTCATGGCGCCGAGCGCCAAGCCCAAGGTGAGGCGGATCCGGGCGTCCCGTTGCGAGTCGGCGAGCGTCTGGACGAAATCAGCGTAACTGGCTTCACGAAACGTATTCAGGCGCGCCTCGAGTCCGGCGCGCGCGTGATTCATCTTCGCGACTTTGGGCGCGGCGCTGAGGTCCTGGGCCAAGAAGGCCAGGGCGGCCGCCGTGGCCAATTCTTGATACTGGCGAAGATCCGAGCGCAGTTGACCGATCACCGCACCATGACCGGGGTACAGGGCCGCGACTTGGCCGAAGGCCTGGTCCGCCTGCGCGCCGAGCTGCGTCGCTTTTTCGATTGAGTCGCGATCGCCGGTGACGACGACCTGCAGATAGATCCCTTTGATGTTGTCGAGGCGCACGGCGTTGGCGTTGAGCAGCTGCAGCATCGGGAAGTAAAGATCCTTGATGGCGCTGAGCTGCGCACGGCTCTGAATTGCTTTCTGCACGCTGTAGGCCGTAAAGGCCATGAATATGATGATGGCCATGCCCACGAGCAGAAATGTCGTGCGCATGGAAGCGGATTGACCGCGCGCCATCTTCGCGGACAAAGCGGTATCTTCGCTGGCGGAGCCGCCTTGCTCGGTCAAGGTGGGCGGCGCAGCCGTGCGCTCCTCGCGCGACGGGATTTCCATTGACAGCGCGTTCACGGGCGTTCTTCAGTACTTCTTGATGACCACGACGCCCGGCGGCGGCGCGATGGTGACGTAGCCGACTGCCCCGGGTGTGGACTGTACGTAGGCGATGACCTCCGCGTCATTGGCTTTGGCCAGCGGAGGAGTCAGACCGTCGCGGAACGACTTAATCGTCCATAGCGAGTCGTAGCGGTTGTCGTTGAGCCGCAGCACCTTGGCGAGAAACTCGGCGCGCCCGGCCTGATTGTCCAGCGGACGAATCTTGATTGGGCCGGCGAGTTCTTTGTCGCCGGTGTAGATGAGCTTGATGTCATCCGCGCCCACGTTGGTCGCGGAGTTGGCGATCACATAGATATCAGCGCGTGCCGCGGCAGGCATTGAACCAAACACCGCGAGAGCGGCAATCAGCATCGTTCGAAACAGTCTGGCAGGTTCGTTCACTGGGAGTTTCTTTCTAGAAGCGCACGGCGACCTGGAAGTGCAGTTCTCTGTACGACTGGCCGCCGTCGCGGGTCGCATCCGTGTGGTCGCCATCCAATTTGAGCGCGGTCTGCGGCGTCAAATCGTAGCGAACACCGATGAGGTTGCGTGTGTAGGACTTTCCGCCCTGCAGATATTGAAAGTAGCCGTCGGTTTGCGACAGCGAGTCGCGCTCGACGCGCGCCAAGGGGGTAATGCGGTCCAAGAAAGTGTAGTGGACCTCGGCGAACCAAGCCGTGCTCGAATGACTCGGGGTTTCCTGACCGTGGGCACGGTTGTCGAATCCATAGTACTCGGCGATGAATTCCCAATCGCCCGGGGTCCAGTGAACGAAGCCGCCAAGCACTTTGACATCGGTCCGGGCGGTGATCGTGCCGTTGACGAAATTGTCCACCTGTTCCTGAACGGCATGCACGCCCACCCATAGGCTGTCGAGTGCGCCGCCCCGAAATTCATAGCCAAACCGCCCTCCGACGGCGGTATGCGAATCGGCATTGCCTTCGTTCTGCATGTCGAGAGCGCCGTCGATTATGCGTTGTCCGTTGCCGAAGTACGCATCGTAGGTAATCCGCCCGGGACCCAGGGTCTGGTGTCCCGTGACCCACAGACCGTCCATGTGCGCCGGGAGAATGCCGCCGTGATCTTCGAATGCGACGAACTGCGGCCGCAACACCGTTGGCTGCAGTTGCGCACCATGGTGATAAGCGGTATTCCAGTAGCCGTATGGCGTGTGAAATCGCCCGATCCAGACGGTCATATCGTTGCTGACCACGTAGCCGATCTGCAGGCGCTCGATGTCGACGACGGCCTGTCCGTTGGTCGCGCCCGCAGGGTACCAATCGTCGAATTCGACGACATCCTCCATCAATGCACGAATGTGATCCGTCAAACTGGGCGCGATATACAGGTCCAGACTGCCGAGGCGGAATCCGCTATTGCCCGACGGTGAATTCTGCTGAGTGGTCGAGGTGTAATACGTATCCGCAAACCCGTGGATCGCCAGGCCTTCGATGTCCGCGTGAGCCGCCGCCTGGATCATCAGCGCGCCAACCAGAGCAGTGATCCGAAACGGTTTGCTCTTGCAGATTGAGGACAGCCGCAGGTTCATTGCAGGCAACCTTGCGAATCGCGAGTCGAGCAGTTGACGGACGCAGCGGCAAACGGATCGAATCTGCGGTTGGCCCAGGTCAGAGTCTGCGCAATGTGACCGTCGGCGCCGATCTCCAGGATTCGAAAGTCGTGCACCACGTGGTCGTCGTAGAGCCAGTGCGGGAAATTCAAAGCATTCGCGACCTCGGCGGTGCCTGCCGAACTGCCGGTCAAAAAATGCCAAGTCGCGCGGCTGATGTGGTGGCGCTGCCGGTAGCTCAGCCAACTGTGCGGGCCGTCGGTCGCGGGGTCGTAGCTGATTACGACTACCTCGATCGGCGTGCCCGCGCGATCTGCGCTCGCCTGCAGCTCTTCGAGCCGATGCAGCGTGTAACTGCAAACTTGCCGGCAGCTGGAATATGCCATCGTCAGCAGGAAAGTCCTGCCACGCCATTGTGAAAGCGGAGCGGCGACGCCGAACTCATTTGTCGCATCGAAGGGCAAGTCAGTAACAAGGTCGGTCGAGGCTTGCGCGGCGGTACCGGGCGTCGTGTTGCACAGAGCGCACAAGAATCCCAGGAACAACAGCGGCCAATTAGGGCGCAATGCGTCCGCACTGATGGTGCGACGCGCTCGGCTAGTCCATGTTCTTGTCACTGCGCACCTTGGTAAGACGACGAGCTCACTCTCTAAGCCGCGGCGCTCATTGCCCACCATGGCGTGAAATAGCTGTCGGCGCGGCGACGGAATTCTTGAGAAGCTAATTTGTAGCAGCGGGAGAGCGATCGTCACCGCGTCGCGCTGAACGAGCCCGCTGAGAAATCCGTGACGCGACGCACCATCTCAAATCGGTTATTTTCTGCTGACGCAGTGGGCCCCGCGCTTCGACCACGCGCACAGGCCGGCGGGGCCCATCCTGATGAGGTTACGGGGCGCGCCCCTCGTTCATTGCAGCGGCCGGCGCACGCGCCGCGACCCACTGGTCGATTTGCGGTAACAAGGTGCGCGTGAAGCGTTGATTTCTGCGGATCGATGCCACTGCCGACAGGAAAGGCTTGCGCGCCTCGGACGGCACGTTGGCGGCCTCGTACGCCTCGAGCTCGGCAATGCGCGCAGGATCGGCGGAATAGCTCGCGATGTCCCCTGCTATCG
>CAYRAC010000225.1:0-6578 GCA_964422045.1 uncultured Steroidobacteraceae bacterium | reverse complement strand
CCCTCCGGGAAATCGGCAATTTGGGGATTGTTTCAACGGCGGTTTCGACAGGCGAAGCGTGCGTCGCTTTGCTTGCAGCGAAAGGAGCCTTGCGACTTGCAATCCTTGAAGGGAGAACTCGATGCGGCCTTGTTCAGCGCTTATCATGATGGCATTCCTGGCCTTGAGCGGAGCTTGCGCCACGCGCGCGCTCGCCGACCCGGCGGCCAGCCAATCCGTTGCGGCAAACAGCGATTCGTTGGAGGAAATCCAGGTCGTCGCGCAGAAGCAGAATATCGACCTGCAAAAAGCGCCGGTCGCCATCACCGCCTTGGCGGGCGACTCGCTCGCACAGCTGAATATCGTCAATCCCATCGACTTGAACGGCCAGGTCCCGGGACTCGTGATCACGCAGAGCGAAGGTTATAACCGCAGCGTGTCGATCCGCGGAATCGGCTTCAACGTACCGCAGGACGATTCGGCGCAAACCTCGGTCTCCTATCA
This sequence comes from uncultured Steroidobacteraceae bacterium, assembly GCA_964422045.1. Classification (GTDB taxonomy): domain Bacteria; phylum Pseudomonadota; class Gammaproteobacteria; order Steroidobacterales; family Steroidobacteraceae; genus Bog-1198. The sequence goes on along the minus strand of CAYRAC010000225.1, from coordinate 6,095 downwards.
TGAGGACGGCATTTACATCGCCTTTCCGGTCGCGCTCGACTCGGGATTCCTCGACGTCGATCACGTCGAAGTGCTGCGCGGCCCACAGGGAACGGTGTTCGGCCAGAATGCGGTCGGCGGCACGATCAACGTGATCAGCAAGCAGCCGACCTTCGATGGGATCGACGGCTTCGTCGACGCCTCCGGCGGTTCCTACCACCTCGAACACCTCACGGCGGCAATCAACATGCCGCTCTCGAGCACCTTCGCCATTCGAGCAGCGGTCGATCAGATCACCCAGAAGGGCTACGTCAAGGCAACCGAGGTGCCGGGCGACCCGGGCTTCGACTTGAACAACCAAAACAGCTGGCACGCGCGCCTGCAGGCGCTGTGGCAGACGACCGACGACTTGTCGGTGCTGCTGCGCGCCGAATACGCACGCGCCAATCAGCATGAATCCTCCGGAAAGAACATCAATGATCCGAATCCGGATCCATACCAACAGACGTCGGACTGGCCGGGGCAGATGCTCTACAACCAGCAACTCGGCGCCGCTACGATCACCTACAACTTGTCGGCGGCGACCTTGAAAGTCCTGTCGAGCTACCAGGAGGTCAACCATCACGGGTCGGTCAACGAGGATGGCGAGTCGCTGGCGCTGATCACCAGTCAAGGTTCACCCCATGATGTGGAGTGGTTCGAGCACAATTCGAAGAGCCTCACCGAGGAAATCAACCTGGGTTCCAAGCCGGGCGGTGCGCTCGATTGGATCGTCGGTGCGTTCTATCTCAAGAGCACCACCACCGTCGCTTACGATCAGTACAACCTGTTCGGCGGCGAGCCGACCTTGGGTGGCACTGCGGCGCCGAATCTGCTGACCGTGCCCGAGTCGACCGTGAACGACCCCAACAGCGCGTTGGGTCAGTACATCGTCAATGCCATCTACGCCGGCACGCTGTATTTTCAGAATTTCGGCGTCGAGCATCGCGACTCGGCTTCCGGTTACGGCCAGGGAATCTGGCATGTCACGGATGCTCTGCGGCTCACGGCCGGCCTGCGCTATACGCACGATCACAACACGACGTGGTTCGACGACTACTATGATCTGTTTCCGCCGGGACATCCGATCTTCTACGAACAGACCTCGGATAAAGCCACCTGGCGCGTGGCGCTCGACTACGATGTGACCCCCGTGAATCTGGTCTACGGCAGCGTGTCAACCGGCTTCAAGCCCGGCGGCGGCAACATCTCGAACTGCCCATCGGGCGCACCGGTCGGCAGCGGCTGCCCGATCACGGCGTATCCGAACGGCGAACCGTATCAGTTCAAGCCGGAAACGATCACGGCGTATGAGATTGGCTCGAAGAATTCCCTGTTCGACAAGAAGCTGAACCTGAACCTGGCGACGTTTCTGTACCAGGACGAAAACATGCAATACCAGGGCGATGACCTGATTCCCTACCAGGGCGGCGTCGGCAACATTCCGAAGGTGCGCATTGTCGGCCTGGAAGCCGAGATGGCGGCGCTGCTGCCCCTCAATCTACGCATCGACAGCAACGCAACCTGGGAGCATGGCAAGATCACCACGCACTTCGAGGCGCTCGACAATTATTCCGGAAACCTCGCGAACAACGCCTTCCTCGCCCTCCCTGGGATCACCTACGACGATTTCCTCGACGCCTACTCGAATCCAACCGGAGCGAACGGCCAGCTGCTGCAGACGTTTCGCAAGAAGGCGTACTTCGATGTTTACGGCAATGCGCCGCCCAGTCTGCCCTCGCTGATTGCGACGATCAATTTGAGCCACACCCTTAGCATAGGCAGCGAGTCGTCGTTGTTATCGCGGCTGAGCGCCCAGTATCGCTCCGATTACGCCACGACCATCTTCGGCAAGACGCCGATCTATACGGCACCGTCGTATACGATGTTCAATCTGTTCTTCGACTACGTCTTGGCGGCGCATAGTTGGGACTTTTCGCTGGCGGTGAACAACGTGTTTGACCGGGCCGAAGTGTCGTCGCGCTTCACCAATCAGTTCGGCGCGGAAACCACCCAGGTATACGCACCACCGCGCGAGTTCGTGGCGGGGGCGCATTACAAATTCTAAGGAGCGAACCCCCGTGGATCGACTTTCCGACCTCGCCTATCTGCGCGCGGCCATCGCGGTCGCCGCGCAGGCCAAGGCCAAGGGCAATCACCCGTTCGGCGCGGTGCTGGTTGACGCGGATGGCAAGGTCGTGGCGGAGGGCGAAAACACCTTCCTGACGGACGGCGGACCCGGTCACGCGGAAACCAATCTGGCGCGCTTCGCCGCGCGAACTTTTCCCGCCGATTATCTCGAGAAATGCGTTCTGTATACTTCGGTCGAACCGTGCTGCATGTGCGCGGGCAGTATTTATTGGGCGAACATCGGCGCAGTGGTGTTTGGCATGACCGAGCATCGCTTGCTCGAGATCACCAGCGGCCACAGCGAAAATCTGACCCAAGACCTGCCGTGCAGCGTGGTATTCGCGGCGGGTCAACGCAAAGTCGAGGTTCGCGGCCCATTCGCCGAATTGGCCGACGAGATAGCGGGGGCGCATATGGGATTTTGGAAAAGCCGAGGCAGCGGCACCGAGTGAGCGCCATCGAGGATCCCGATCTTGAGCGCCGTTGGTTCCCCATCTGCAACCGCGACGACTTGCAGGCGATGCATATCGTCGAGACCGACCTCTTGGGACGCGAACTCGCAGTCTGGCGGGGCAGCGGCGGTGGCGTGAACGTGTGGGCAAACCGCTGTCCCCATCGCGGCATGCGTCTCACCGTCGGCGCCATCGTGGCTGGAGAACTTCGTTGCGCCTATCACGGCTATCGATACGCTGAGGGATCGGGGATGTGTACCTCGGTTCCTGCGCAACCCGGAAGAGTTCCACCCCGTTCCTTATGTGTCAGCACCTACCCGGTGTTCGAGGCCGGAAATCTGGTCTGGACCCGGCTGCTAAGCGATGAATCGGCCGACGCTGCGCCGCCGTTGATTGCGGGAGACTCCACGCCGCTGTATGGGCTCGCGGTCAAATCCCGGGCGAACGACGTTGCAGCACTTCTCGCGCGATATCGCTTCAGGCCATCGGCTGCGCTCGCAGATCCGCAAGCCGAAGACGAGCTGTGTGCGACCCGGCAGATCGATGCATACAGCTTCCATTCGGTGGCCCGCAAGGGTTCCCTCACGAGCGAAGTGCGTTTCTTCCTGCAACCGGTCGACGCACAGTGCACGGTCGTGCACGGTATTTTGTGTGGAGAAATTGCCGCGCAGCTCAAGATTCCGGCGCTCCGGCACCATACTCAGCAGCTCACGCGCTTGCGAGACGCCTGCGAACGGCGGGCGCGCGACGGACGCGAGTCGTGATCACGCTATACGATTACGAATTGTCGGGAAACTGTTACAAAGTAAGGCTGTTGCTCGCCCTGCTCGCGGTTCCCCATTCCCTGCACTCCATCGATTTCTATCCCGGACGAGAGCACCAGAGCGACTGGTTCTTGACGCTGAACCCGCTCGGGCAGTTGCCGGTGCTCGAGGATGACGGCTTCGTGCTGCGCGATGCGCAGGCGATTCTCGTGTACCTTGCCAGCCGCTACGATAGCTCAGGACTCTGGTATCCAACCGCGGACCCCGCACTGCTGGGCTCGCTCACCTCGTGGTTGATGTTTGCCGACGCCATGACGAGCACCGCGTCGGCAGCGCGGCTGCACGACAGCTTTTTCTACGATGTCGACATCGCGCGATGCCGCGCCGCGGCGCACCGACTGTTGCGAATCTTGGATGAGCACCTGTGGTTCTCGGAGCGCGCCGCGAGCGGCTGGATATGTCCTTGCGCGCAGCCAACGATCGCCGACATTGCCGTATTTCCCTACGTGCAGCTCTCGGAAGAAGGCGGTATCGCACGGCGGGACTATGCGGCGATCCGTCGCTGGTTGGATCGAGTGAAAATGCTCCCCGGTTTTGTCACGATGCCTGGAATTTTTCCCATTCCGACTCATGCCTAGTCGCGGATCGCGCTCGCTCGGTTCGGACGCCGGGCAGGTGATTCTCGGATCGCTGCTGTACGCGGCCGGCTCCGCGATCATGTACGTACTTCCAGCCTATCTGGGCGAACTCGCCGCGCAACTCGGGGTGAACGAGGCGCAAATGGGATCGGTCACGGCTGCCGAGAACGTCGGGATCGCGCTCGCGTCCATCCTCAGCATGTTCTGGCTGACTCGGTTCGATCGCCGAAGGGTTGCCGCCACGGGCGCGGTGTTCTGCGTCCTGTTGAACCTCACCGCCTTTTTCTGCCGACGCTTCGACTGGCTGGTAGGGACGCGGTTTCTCACCGGACTGTTGGGCGAGGGTATTCTGTTTTCGCTCGCATTCTCGGTGCTCGGTTCGACCCGCGATCCGGACCGCTCGTTCGGCATTGGCCTCACGACGGTGGTGATGTTTGGGTCGGTCGTGCTCGGGGCTTCGACTTATCTGGACCGCGTCCCCTACGGAACAGGCGCGCTGCTGCCGTTGGCGATTCTCCCCTTGGCAATTTTCGTTGCGCTCCAATGGATGCCGCGCGCTGCGCCGGCATCCGCATCGCGCAACGGTGAGCGCGCCGCAGCGCCGACCGGCCGCCTCGCAATACTCGCCATCGCGGGGATGGCCATCTGGTTCGCGGCGCCGGGTGCATTCTGGACATTTGCCGAAAGCGCCGCAGTGGCGCGCAAGATTCCCGCGCAGAGCATCAGCATGGCACTCGCGGTCGGCAACGCCGCGGGTCTGCTGGGGTCGGTAATGGCAGCGTGGCAAGCAGATCGATGGGGCCGCCTTTGGCCGATCACGATCGCGAGCGGGTCGTTGTGTCTGTCGGTCGTCATGTACGGGCACTGCGCGAATGCCGTCGCACTGGCGTGCGCCCTGTCGGCATTCAATATTCTTTGGAACTATGCGGCGGTTTATGAGATGGCGCTGGTGGTCGTGTTGGATCCTGCCGGCAGGGCGGCAGTCGGCATCCCCGCGGCTCAGGTGATCGGGTTTGCGGCGGGCGGAATGATCTGCGGACTGGTGATCACCGGGGCCAGCTACGCCGCTCTGCCCGTGGTTGTTGCCCTGTTTGCCGCCGGCGGGTGGTTGGCGCTCGCGCCGTGTCTGTGGACCCTCAAGCGGCGGCCGTCTCAGGATTAGGCCGCCCCACCCAGGGGATGGTTCCGTAGCAAATTCCGCGCTCGTGCAGCCATCGCCGGTAAGCGACCGACATCCGATCCGCACGCACGGAGGTTTCCGCAGTCGGATCGAGCGGCAGGCGCCGGGGGTGCTGATTTTCGAGAATCGGTTTGTCTTGGCTGAAAATCATCTGCTGGAAATGCACCAAGCCGAGATCGGTGCTTTCAACATCGATGAGCGCCATGAACAGGGTGGCGCTGATTCTTTCCTGCGAAATCGGGCGTGCGAAGATAGCGATGACATCGTTGCGGCTGGGATCAGAGGCGGCAGATTTGTAGAGCACGGCGCAATAGGGATGAGGCACGCGATAAATGTACTCGACCTCGAGACCGGTTTTCGCGGACAACGCCGACAGCGGCTGATAGAAGCGGCAACCGCGGGCGAAGACTTCTCGCGAGTCGTCGGTCACGGTCACTTCGTAGTCTTTCACCTCGGTGTACGGCTCCACGCCGAGCACGTCCTGGTGCACGAAGGGAAAATGTGCCATATCGAGAAAATTTTCGACTGCGCGCGGTGCCGACACATGCACGCCGAAGCTGCCGCAATAGACCAGGCGCCGATCCGCCTCAAAAAACTCCGGCACTTGAAACAATTCATGCGCGGGCGTGCCGAGACTGGTCCACAGGTGCCCGCAGTGACGGCGCAGCGGAAGGCCGGGGCGCAGTTCACCGTTGGCGGATCGCCACGCCGCTATCGTATCGTCGGCCGACCGCGCGACCGTGAGGTGCTCACCGAGCAGAGTAAAGCGCTGTTCGTGCCCCGCCTTCAGATCATGCAGGGCGCACAGAATGTGCCATTCATCCAATACGGCAGACTCGATCGATTCAGTCATTACAATCCTCTTGCGATTGGTGCGGGCTCACTCAGCCGGCATAGCCCCAGGCATCCACCA
>CAYRAC010000224.1:0-6595 GCA_964422045.1 uncultured Steroidobacteraceae bacterium | reverse complement strand
CCAGCAGCACGCGCAACTTCAAGCCCGGGGGTACTTCGCGCATCGGCCCGTTGTGGCGCGCTTCGTGGATGCCGGCATCGGTGAGAATGCTGCCCGCCCGAGCCTCGGCGTCGTAGCCGCCGTATTCGGCGAACACACCCTCGAGCTCGGCGGCTTTCATGTAGTCCTCATCGGTGGCATTCGGATCCGCGTATATTCGATCGCGTTCCTGCATTGCAGCCCACAACTCCGTATGGCCGCGCATGACGACGTCGAGCACGCGGTCATCCTCATAGCCGAATTGGTTCTGATTGAGCTTGCCGAGCCGCATGCCGGCTTGCAGCATGACGTCGCCCGCGCTCGGCTCGAGATCGCCGCCCAGCACTTTCATCAATGTGGATTTTCCCGATCCGTTCGCGCCGATGAGGCCATAGCGGTTGCCGTCGGCAAACTTGACCGTGACCTGCTCGAACAGCGGCTTGGCGCCGAACTGAACGGCAACGTTTGAAGTGGCAAGCATTTTCGTCCAATCAACTGATGTAACCGATCTGGCATGGCCAGTCGGGCGTGGGTTCCGCTAAACGGGGGTACGCGGATGGAGTTGCGTCGTAATGCATTGCGCTCCCCATGCCGGCGGCGGGATTCTAACCGAGCCGGGCCGATGAGTCACGCAGCCGCGCTTGACTAGTTGAAGGGTTGCAGCGTCTGCGTCGCGCCCTTGCCGTCCTTCGCCACGAGCTCGGCGGGCGGCCGCGCTTTTTCGACCCAATCCTCGAGCGCGGCTTGCCAGTTCACTTCGGTCGGCGCATCGCCGCCGCGGCAGTGGAGCATCCCGGGCACCATGTACAGCCTGTAGAAGCTCGCCGCGTCAGCGGTCTTGGCCGCCATTCGCTCGCGGTATTCGAGCGAATACCCGGGAGGAATGGCCGGATCGTTCCAACCGTGATACTGGATCAGCTTGCCGCCGTGCGCCTTGAAAGCGCTCAGGTCGGGATTATCGGAATCCATGATCGGCGCGTAACGGCGTTCGCCGCGCACGATATCGGCTTCGGTGACTTTGCCAATTTCGAGCTTGGGATCATTCATCACCATATACGCCAGATAGTTCCAGGTGAACTTGATGCCGGCGGGCTGAGTTGCATCGTCCCGACCCGTCAGCCACGCATCCCAGCTGCCCTTGACACCCTCGGCGCCCGGCAGCACCGCATACAGCACCGTGCCGTTGGCTGGGTCTTTGCGCTCTGCATAGAGGACGCGGGCGGTGTTTATTTGCGCGTCCGTGAGACAGGTGTCCGTCTGGCCGGCGGTGCATTTCAACGCGGCGAGATCGATGTGACATTGCCGCGGGTCCTTCAGATAAGCCGCTCCGGTGCCGCAGTTCTGCAGCGCGTGGCGTTGCAACAGCGCCAACTGCGGTGCCGGCATGCGCTCGATCGTGCCGCCGAGTTCAGCCTCGCGCAGCGCGCCGCCGGTCAGCAAGCGCGTCATCGAATATGCCGGCGCTCCCGCAATGATGCCGTCGAAGTACGTCGGATAGCGCTGCGCCAGCATCAGCGCTTCGCGTCCGCCGTCGGAGCATCCGGCGAAATAGGACTTGAGCGGCGTTCTCGAGGTCAATCTGCGCACGATGAGTTTCGAGGCGAACGCGGTCTCGCTGATGGCCCGCCAACCGTAATCCTTGATCTTCTCCGGATGATCCAACGCCCAACTGGCATCGGTCCCATCTTTCGCTTGGTGGCCATCGTCGGTGCCGGCCACGGCGTAGCCGAGCGACAGCACATGCGCCATCCACTGATACGGGATCGACCCGGCGAAGCCGCCATTGCCAATCTGTTCGAATTTGCCGTTCCAGCCGCTTGACGGCATCCAAACCTCGAAATGAATCTCCGAGTCGCGGGTGGGTTTCGAAAGGGCCTGGACGCGGCAATAATCGACTGGCGCGCGCGGTCCGTCCTCGGCCGGCGCAACCGCGGCGCCCGCGGCAATCAGTTGCGCGCTGGTTACGCTCACGTGCTCGAGCTTCATGTGCTGCAACTGAGCGCAGTCCTCGGCGTGGACGGCCGTGAAAATCAGCAGTTGCAGCACTGCGCTCGAGACCATTATTTGACGGCGCATCAGTAATTCCTCGTGACGATCAACGGCACTCCGAACAGGCGGGCGTGCGCCCAGCCGAAGATCAACGCATAAGTCGCAAGCCCCAACACGACGGCGATGACATCGTTCCATGGCCCGGGCCGCCCGCTGGAGAGCGCCTGCGGAACCGAGCGACGCCGCATCGAGATCCGGTCGATCACCGCCCAGAGCAGAAAACCACCGAACAGCAGCACGTCCGCCAGATTTCCGTTGGCGAGTAGATGTGCGAATGCCCATAACTTGACTGCGGCCAACATCGGGTGCTTGGCGGCGGTTTTGATCCGGCCGGGCAGATACGCGGCGAACAGCAACGGAAAAACCGGCAGCATGACGATCAGCGCCACGTGGCGCAGCCATGCCGGCGGCGCGTACAGCATTATCGGCGTTTGCCGCGCCACGCCAAAGCCGTAACAGATGAGGACGAAGCCGAGCAGCGAGAGCAGCGAATACAGCCCTTTCCATGCCGGTTCACCCATCCGAACTATCGCTGACGCGCGCAGCGACGCCGACACGATGGCAACGGAGTGAATGCCGAGAAACAGCACCAATCCGGCAATCAGCAACGTCATCCGCGCGGCCTCACTTGCGCTTCGCCTTCAGGGACTTGGATCGCGCGGCGACTCGCCGCGGCGCTGCCTTGGTCTTGGCCTTTGTCTTGGTCTTGGGCTTGGCCTTTGTCTTGGTCTTGGCCTTGGTCTTTACCTTGGTCTTTACCTTGGTCTTTACCTTGGTCTGTGGCTTAGCTTTGGGCTTGGCTTTTTTTGGAGCGGGGCGTTCGGCCCTTGCAGGCCGGGCGCGCGGCGCGGCGCGCTTGCTCCCCGCGGCTTGGCCGGCCTGCTCCGCTGCCGGGACGCCGCGCAACTGATCGAGAATCCCCGGATTCTCCAGCGTCGACATGTCTTGCGTGATCTCTTCGCCGCGCGCAATCGAACGCAGCAAACGGCGCATGATCTTGCCCGAGCGTGTCTTCGGCAGATTGTCGGTCAAACGGATGTCGTCGGGCTTGGCGATCGGACTGAGTTGCTCGCCGACCCAGCCGCGCAGTTCGTCGATCAATATTTTCGCCTCAGCCCCCGCCGGACGCGGCACATTGAGCACGACGTATGCGAACACCGACTCGCCCTTGATATCATGCGGCTTGCTGACCACCGCAGCTTCGGCGACCCGCGCATGCGCCACGAGCGCCGATTCGATTTCCATGGTCCCCAGCCGGTGACCGGCGACGTTGATGACGTCGTCGATGCGGCCCATGATCCAGTAATAGCCGTCCTTGTCGCGGCGCGCCGAATCGCCCGCCACATAAAAGCGGTTCTGGAATTTCTCCCAGTACGTGTGCAAGTAGCGCTCATTGTCGCCCCAGATTGTCCGCAGCATCGAGGGCCACGGCCGTTTGATGACGAGGTAGCCGCCGCCGTCGGGGACCGTGACCGGCCGGCCCTCGTCATCGACGATGTCGACGAAAATTCCGGGCAGCGGCCTCGCGCATGAGCCGGGTTTTGCCGGCGTCACGCCCGGAATCGGCGTCATCATGGTCGCCCCGGTCTCGGTCTGCCACCAGGTATCGACGATCGGGCAGCGCTCGCCGCCGATCACCCGGTGGTACCACATCCAGGCTTCCGGATTGATCGGCTCGCCGACCGTTCCGAGGAGCCGAAGCTTGCTCAGGTCGTACTTCGCGGGTACGGCGTCGCCCAATTTCATGAGCGCCCGAATCGCGGTCGGTGCCGTGTAGAGAATCGTCACGCCGTGCGTTTCGCAGAGCTGCCAAAATCGCCCGCCATCGGGGAAAGTGGGGGCGCCCTCGTACATCATGATCGTGGCCCCGGCCGCCAGCGGCCCGTACGCCACGTAGGTATGCCCGGTCACCCAGCCGACATCGGCGGTGCACCAGAACACGTCGCTGTCCTTGAGATCGAATATCCAGCGAACGCTGGTCTTGGCGTTGAGCAGGTAGCCCGCGCTCGAGTGCTGGATGCCTTTGGGCTTGCCGGTGGATCCGGACGTATACAACAAGAACAACGGATGTTCCGCGTCGACCCATTCAGGTTCGCAAGCCGTGCTCTGTCCGGACAGCGCCTCATGCCACCATAGATCTCGGCCCGGGAGCATCGGGCAGTCGCCGCCGGTGCGGGCGTAAACGACGACGTTTTGCACGGTTGGACAGCCGTCGGCCAGCGCCCTGTCGACCGCTTTCTTAAGTTCGACGCCGTTGCCGCCGCGCCAGCCCGCATCTGCGGTCACGACGAGCTTGGCACCGGCATCTTCGATGCGGTCTTTGACCGCGTTCGAGGAGAAGCCGCCGAAGACCACCGAATGCACGGCGCCGATTCGGGCACATGCCTGCATGGCGATCACGGCTTCCGGGATCAGCGGCATGTAGATGACGACTCGATCGCCGCGCACGACGCCGAGCTTTTTGAGTGCGTTCGCAAACCGGCACACCTCGCTGTGCAATTCGGCATAAGTTAACTTGCGCACATCGCCGGGCTCGCCCTCGAACACGATCGCGAGCTTCTCGCCGCGCTCGCGCAGATTCACATCCAGGCAGTTGTGCGACACGTTCAGTTGCCCGTCGCTGAACCAGCGATAATTGGGCGCCTGGCTGTCGTCCAGCGGCAGCGAAAACGGCCGCTGCCAATCGAGTTCGGCAACCGCCAGATCCGACCAGAAACCGACATAGTCGCGCGCGGCCTTGGCGTACATTGCCGCGAGTTCAGGTTCTTTGAGGCCGGCGTGCTTGCGAAACTGCGCGGACGGCGGAAAAACGCGATCCTCCTGCAGTATGGATTGAATGTCTTTTTGCGCCATCGCCGTGCTCCCCAGCAAAAGTTGGCTGATTAGAAGTTCGTGAATTACGCGGCGGCCGCGATCCGCCGCGCCTGTTGCCGCAAAATACTGCCAAACCCATGTGTATTAAAGAAGCAGTCGAGCCCCGCGCTATCCGGCCGGCGCCGCTTCAAATCATCGAGCGTCGCTTCCAGCGGAATATCGCAGACGATGCCTGTCAGGCGCCGGGCCATGTATGCCGCCTCCTTGTGCGCCAGCAATTTGGCTGCGACCGCGGCGGCGCCGCGCAGTTTCAAGGAAGGTATCCGATCGAGGTTCGCGTACAGCTCGTCGAGAGAGCCGAACACCGCAAACAGCAGTGCCGCGGTCTTTTTGCCCACCCCGGGCACTCCTGGAATGTTGTCCACGCTGTCGCCGGTCAGCGCCAAATAATCGGCGATCAGTTCAGGGTTCACCCCGAAGCGCGGTCCGATGTCGTGGTAGTGATAGCGCATATTGCCGCTGTAGTCCCAAAATACATCGCCGGCGCGGATCAGCTGGGATAAGTCCTTGTCCCGGGTCACCAGTACATTGCAGAGGCCCGCGGCTCGCGAGCGCGCGGCGAGGGTGCCGATGATGTCGTCGGCTTCGTATTTGGCGCTCGCGAACTCCGCAAGCCCCATGTGCCGGCAAAATTCTCGGCACAACGCAAATTGTCGCTCGAGAGCCGCCGGTGGCGCCTCTCGATTGGCTTTGTAGGCGGGATAGATGCCGTTGCGGAACGATGTCTCGCTGCGCAGGCTCAGATCGAAGGCGACGCCGATGCGTTGCGGGCGAACTTGTTCCAAAAGATCCGACAGAAACCGCGCGAAGCCGTATAGCGCATGCGTGGCATTGCCCTCGCCGTCAACCATGTCGGGCGGCATGGAGTGGTAGGCGCGGAAAATGAAATAACTGGCATCGATGTAGTACACGACGCCCGCGGCGGCTTGCGGCTGGAACACGCCGCTGTTCACATCGGCCAGCGTTGCATGCGCTCGTGCAGCGGGCTCGAACGTGGAAAGTGCGCGATCAAGTATTGCATCTGGTCGGCGAGCACGCGGCGGCCTTTGAGGAATATGTATTCGGCATAGGTCGGTGTGAAAGGTACCGCAAGCAGCTGCATGCCTGCCTGCTCCGGCGTGCGCGAGGCCTTGGCGTTATTGCAGCGCCGGCAAGCCGACACCACGTTGCTCCACGTGTCTTGCCCGCCGCGGCTGAACGGTGTCACGTGATCCCGCGACAACAAGGTGTAATTGAAACGCGCGCCGCAGTACAGGCAAAGATAGGCGTCGCGGCGAAACAGCGTTTGATTGTTGAGCGGCGGCGTGTAGGACGCGCCGCGCAAGTTGCCGGGGTTGCCGGAGGTTCCCAAGGTCGCGATGATGGAATTGACATCGACTATGGTCCGCATACCGGTCCGCGCGCAGGTACCGCCGTACAGACGATACAACAGCGTGCCGCAGGTATAGGCCACCTGCTCGGTGTGATACAGGCGCGCCGCCTCGCGATAGTCCACCCACTCGAGCGGCATCCCGGAGACATCGGTGCGCAAGATTTGCTGCGACAAGGGATAGCCGTGCGACATAACCGCGAGGTCGTCCCGCCAGTCCATCAAGTGCTGCCTTTGTTGCAACATGGGCCTCATAACACTACTAAAGATAGTCGACTCTTATGC
>CAYRAC010000223.1:0-6596 GCA_964422045.1 uncultured Steroidobacteraceae bacterium | reverse complement strand
CTCAGTTGCTCAAGAGAAGGGTAAGTCAATGGCATTCGTGGTCACCGAAAGCTGCATCAAGTGCAAATATATGGATTGCGTGGAAGTCTGCCCGGTCGATTGCTTCCATGAAGGCCCGAATTTTCTGGTGATCGATCCGGATGAATGCATCGACTGCACGCTGTGCGAGCCGGAGTGTCCGGTCGAGGCTATTTTCTCGGAGGAAGAGATTCCCGACGGACAGGAAAGCTTCCTCAAGCTCAACGCCGAGCTGGCAAAGAAGTGGCCGGTGATCAGCGAGAAGAAAGATGCCCCCGCCGATGCCAAGCAATGGGAGGGGGTCGCCGAAAAACTCAAGTTGCTCGAACGCTAGCGCCGAACTAGCGCTTGGCAAGCCGCAAGTCGTTGAGCTGTTGTACCAGCTCGCGAGGCGGGGAATAACCCGCAAGATAGTCGCCGTGCTCCGTGAGAATCGCCGGGGTGCCGCGCACACCGATGCTTTGGCCTAATTCATATTCGCGGGCCACCGGCGTCGCGGCGCAAGTCTTGGTCAAATCCAACGTGGCCCCGGCTTTGGCGCGGGTCAGCGCTTCGTTGCGGTTCGCCGAGCACCACACCACTTCGGCTTTCTTCCAGCTCTCGGTATTTGGGCCGGTGCGCGGATAAAACATGTAACGCACCCGCACGCCGAGCCGGTTCAGTTCGGCCATGTCGCCGTGCAACTTGCGGCAATACGCGCAATCGACATCGGTGAACACCGTGATCGTGTATTGCGGGTTCTTCGGCCCGAAGATCACCATCTGCGATTCCGGAACCGCACTGATCATGGCGAGGCGCGCGCGCGCGCGCAGTTCCTCGGTCAGATTCGCATGCGTGTCCATATCATACAGATTGCCGTCCAGGAAATACTTGCCGTCCGCCGTCAAGTAACTTACATCCGCGCCCTGCGTGAATTCGTAGACGCCGGGAATGGGCGACGGCCGCAGGTCTTCCACCTTCGATCCGGTAGGCAGGCGCTTCAGCAGCGCCACGCGCGGGTCGATGGCCGGATCGGCGGCAAGCGCGCGCGCTCCGAGTCCGGCAGCGCCTAAACTCAAGGCAAGTGTGGCGACAAGTTTCAGCATTCGCGGGGACTCCGGGGGAACTTGACTATCCGACCCTGCGGAAACGCGAAGGTTCAGGCGATTCTAACAGGGCCGCCTGCCGAATACTCTAGCCGCGCGGATGGTGCTGCGAATGCAGTTCCTTAAGCCGTTCGCGGGCGACGTGCGTGTAGATCTGCGTGGTCGACAGGTCGCTGTGCCCGAGCAGCATCTGTACCACGCGCAGGTCCGCGCCGTGATTTAACAGATGCGTCGCGAAGGCGTGCCGCAGGGTATGCGGCGAGAGCTCCTTCTCCACGCCCGCCTTTTTCGAATAGCGCTTGATAATGTGCCAAAACGCCTGGCGAGTCATGCGATCGCCGCGGCGCGTCGGAAACAGATAATCGGTCTGCCGTTCCAGCAGGATCTCGACGCGCGGGCCCTGAGTGAATTGCTGCAGCCACTTCACCGCCTCGTCGCCGAGCGGGATCAAGCGTTCACGATTGCCCTTGCCGACCACCCGCATCACGCCTTGCGTGAGGTTGACCTGGTTGTGCTTCAGACTCACGAGTTCCGACACGCGCAGTCCGGTCGCGTATAGGACTTCGAGCATGGTGCGGTCGCGATGCCCGAGCGGGTCCGATACCGTCGGCGCCTCGAGCAACGAGTCGACCTCGGCTTCGGTCAGCGACTTGGGCAACGAGCGGCCGATCTTCGGCATGGCGATTTGCGAGGTCGGATCGAGTTCGATCAACCCCTCGCGCATCATGAAGCGGAAGAAGCGTCTAAAACTCGACAGCTGCCGCGCCGTCGATCGGGGTCTTGATCCGCCTTCGACGCGGGCGGCGATGAAGCCGAGCAATTCAATGCGCGTGGCTTTGAGCAATGCGCTGTCGTGCTCTTCCAACCAGCGCGCCAGCGCGGTCAAATCGGCGCGGTAGGCCGCGAGAGTATTCGCCGACAGCCCGCGCTCCAGCCACACGGCGTCGAGAAAGCGCTGCAGAGCCGGATCCGCCGCTTCGCGAGCGGCGGGTACCGTTGCGCCCGAGGTGCGTGTATAAACCGTGCGTTTGAGAGCCGTCGCCATAATCTTCCGCGTGAGTAATCGCACCAATTCGTGCTGGGTAAATGCGTCTTAAGATCAGTATGCGAGGGGTGCATTCAGGTCGGCGTGACCAGAATCACAGTACGGTTAAGTATTAACATAAGGAGAACCAGATCACAGTAATCGAGCGGACAACTCTGTGCAGAGCCTCACAGTCGGTGTACACGGGCTACTGCCTCGGGGTCTTCACGGTCATGGGTTTGACCGTGCTGTTGATCAATTTGTTCGTGCCGAGTTTGCGCCGGCGGCGGCAGGTAGCGAGCGCGGCTTCGCGCGCCTTTTTACGGGTCGCCGGCATCGCCTTCACGGTTGAGGGCTTGGAGCGCCTGCCGCAGGTCCCCTGCGTGGTCGTGGCGAATCATGCGAGTTATATCGACGGCCTGGTCGCGGCCGCGGCACTGCCGCCCGATTTTGCCTTCGTGATCAAAAAAGAGATGGTGCGCGTGCCGCTCGCGAGTCTGTTGCTACGACGTCTAGGCTCGCAGTTCGTCGAACGCTTCAATCGACATAAGGGCGGTGTCGATGCACGTCGCGTCCTCAAACTCGCCGCCACCGGTCAGTCCTTGGTGTTCTTTCCAGAGGGGACGTTCAATGGGGTTGCACAAATCGGCAAGTTTCTCGGCGGTGCGTTCACCACGGCGGCACGCTCGGACATGCCGGTGGTGGCGATGGCGATTCACGGGACGCGCGCGGTCCTGCCACCGGACCGCCTGATTCTGCACCGTCTGCCCATTCGCGTGCAGATACTCGAGGTGCTGCCCGCCGGCGATGCCAAGCAGCGCAGCCGCGAGCTGATCGCGGCTGCTCTCGGAGAGCCGCTGGCGCCGTAAGCGCAGCTATACTAGGGACCCGCTCCCCATGTCACGGAAATGCCGCCATGAACACTGATCCCGTTGTCATACTGGCCGCCCGCCGCACGCCGGTCGGCGCATTTCAAGGTGTCTTCGCCTCGGTCAGTGCCCCCGAGCTCGGTGCGGCGGCGATCAAGGCGGCGCTGAGCGAGTCCGGCCTCGCCGCGTCCCAAGTCGACGAGGTCATCATGGGCTGTGTCCTGTCGGCAGGACTTGGCCAGGCACCCGCACGGCAGGCGGCCCTGGGTGCGGGCCTCGGCATCGAGGTTCCGGCGACCACGCTCAACAAGATGTGTGGCTCCGCGATGCGCGCGGTGATGTCCGGCTGCGACCAGATCCAGGCCGGCTCCGGCAAAGTCATCATCGCAGGCGGAATCGAATCGATGACCAACGCCCCCTACCTCTTGCCCAAGGCCCGTGCCGGCTACCGCATGGGAAATCAGGAGGTGCTCGACCATATGTTCTTCGACGGCTTGCAAAGCCCCTGGGATGGGCAGCTCATGGGTTGTTTTGCCGAAGCGACCGCCGAGAAATACAACTTCACGCGCAAAGCCCAGGACGACTTCGCTGCCGAATCGGTGCGGCGCGCCGTGGCCGCCGTCAATAATGGCGATTTCGAGGCCGAGATCGCCCCGGTCACGGCGAAGACGCGTAAGGGCGAGGTCGTGGTCAACAAGGACGAGACCCCCTTCACGCTCGATATCGCCAAAATTCCGACCCTCAAGCCTGCGTTCAAAAAGGACGGCACGGTGACGGCCGCCAGTTCCTCGGGGATTTCCGATGGCGCCGCGGCACTCGTTCTGGCGCGCGAGTCCTTTGCGGCAGCGCAGAGCCGCAAACCGCTGGCGCGGATTTTGGGCTACACGAGTTTCGCGCGCGAGCCGGCCTGGTTCACGCTGGCTCCGGTGGGTGCCATGCAAAAGTTATTGAAGCAGCTCAATTGGCAAGCGCGGGATGTCGATCTGTACGAGATTAACGAGGCTTTCGCCGCAGTTCCCATGGCGGCCATCAAGGACCTCGGCCTCGATCCCAACAAAGTAAATGTGAACGGCGGCGCCTGCGCGTTGGGGCATCCGATCGGCGCGACCGGAGCGCGCATCATGACAACCCTGCTGTATGCCCTGCGTGCGCGCGGCAAGCGTCGCGGCATCGCGAGTCTGTGCATCGGCGGCGGCGAAGCGACGGCGATTGCCGTCGAACTCATCTGAGCGCTTCGGTTCTCAGGTCGATCGAGGGCGGCGTCGGGCGGATCACACTGAATCGCCCCGAGAAACGCAACGCGTTGGACCGGGCCACGATCGGCGCATTGACCGCGGAGCTCGAGCAATGCGCCGCAGACCCCGCGGTGCGGGTGGTGCTGATCACGGGGGCGGGTGCCGCCTTTTGTGCGGGCGCTGATCTGGCCGAGATGCAAGCTCAAGCCGACGCGAACGAAGCGGACAATTTGGCAGATGCCCGGCGCCTGGCGAGCATGCTGGCGCAATTGGATTCCAGCCCTAAGCCAACGATAGCCCGAGTCAATGGCGACGGTTATGGCGGGGCCCTCGGGCTGCTCGGCGCCTGCGATATCGTCGTAGCGGCGGACACCGCCAAATTCGCTTTCACCGAAGTGCGACTCGGTATCGTTCCGGCCGTCATCTCGCCGTTCGTGCTCGCCAAGATCGGGGAGAGCGCGGCACGACGATATTTCTTGACCGCCGAGACGCTGTCGGCCATGACGCTCAAAAAGCTCGGGCTGGTGCATGAAGTCGTGGCCGCCCCGCAACTCGACGACGCCTGCGCATCGCTCACGCAGTCCCTGCTCAAGGGGGCACCGTTGGCGCTCGCCGAGGCCAAGTCACTGATACGCGATATGGCACATCGCTCCGCTCTCGATCGGCCCGCAGCGGCGCTCGATATGGCAGCGAGACTCGCGCGACTGCGGGTCGCGCCGGAAGCGCGCGAAGGCTTCAGCGCGTTCTTCGCCAAGCGCAAGGCGGGTTGGCGAACCGACTAGCGTCGAGAAAAAGCGGGGGGCGTCCCTGCCATCCCATGCCCAAATCCGTTGGCCTCATCGGTAGCCGGCATCCTTGGCCTGTCAACATGGGCCCCGCTATCTATTAAGGCGACGTAGCTACGAAAAACCCCTCAATGGATGTCCACCAGATGGACGCCTCCACGCTATGTCCGGTTTGTGATCTACTAGCCACCCTCGATTTCAGGTGGAATTGATGAGCGAAAGTCCCCGAGATGTCATGGAATACGAGGTCGCGATCGTCGGTGGCGGTCCCGCCGGCCTCTCCTGCGCAATCCGGCTCAAGCAGCTGAACCCCGAATTGAGCGTCTGCGTGCTCGAAAAAGCCGCCAGCCTCGGCGCGCATTCGCTTTCAGGCGCCGTGCTCGAGCCCGGCCCGCTGAATGAGCTGCTGCCCGACTGGCGCAGCCGCGCCCCGGCAATCTGTGTCCCCGCGACGCGCGACGAATTTCTGTTCATGACGCGGCGCAAACGCTTTCGGCTGCCGACTCCGCCGCAGATGGCGAATCACGGCAATTTCATCATCTCGCTTGGCCAATTGGTGCCGATTCTCGGTCAAGAAGCCGAAAAGCTCGGTGTCGATGTGTTTGCCGGGTTTGCGGCGGCGGCGGCGTTGATCGGCGACGACGGCGCGGTCAAGGGCGTGCGCATCGGCGACATGGGCGTCGAAAAGAACGGCGAGCACGGACCTAATTTCGCGTTGGGACCCGAGATTCACGCCAAGGTCACCATGTTCTGCGAGGGTTGCCGCGGCAGCGTCTCGAAACAGTTGATCAAGCGCTTCAACCTCGATGCCGGAAAGTCGCCGCAGACTTACGGGCTGGGGTTCAAAGAGCTATGGCAGCTGCCACCGGGACGGGTGCAGCCCGGATTGATCCAACACACCTTAGGATGGCCGCTCGACAGCCATACCTATGGCGGCAGCTTTCTGTATCACCTGGACGGCGACCGTGTATACGTCGGATTCGTGGTCGGACTAGATTATGCGGATCCGCGCCTCAAACCGTTCGAAGCGTTTCAGCAGTACAAGAATCACCCCGACATCAAGCAATTACTGCAAGGCGGCGAGATCATCGCCGGCGGCGCCCGCACGCTGATCGAAGGCGGCTATCAATCCATGCCGACGCTCGAGATGCCGGGGGCGATGCTGGTGGGCGATGCCGGCGGCACCCTCAACACACCGAAGATCAAAGGCATCCACCAGGCGATTCGTTCGGGCATGACCGCCGCCGCGCAGTTCGTCGAAGCCGGCACGAGCATTGGCTTCGACAAGCGCTGGCGCGCCTCGACGGGGGGTCGCGAGCTGCACAAGGTGCGCAACATCCGTCCCGGGTTTCGTCATGGTTTGTGGGTTGGCCTCGCCAATGCCGTCTTGGAAACCGTTACGTTCGGGAAATTGCCCTGGACGCTCGCCAATCACGCGGACGATTCCGCGCTCAAGAAATTGAGTGACTATGAAAGTCCGGACCGCAACTGGGGCGAACGAGAATTGCCGCCGCGCGACCGGCTGGCGTTCGTCTTCTTTGCCGCAACCACGCACGATGAGAATCAACCGGTGCATCTGC
>CAYRAC010000222.1:0-6596 GCA_964422045.1 uncultured Steroidobacteraceae bacterium | reverse complement strand
CGCGCTTGCCGTGGCTCTTATGCGGCGAAGACTTGCGCGCGCGTTCCATCTTCTGGCGTAAGTTCTCTTGCGCCGCCGTGGAGGCACTGCGCGCGGCAGCATTGCCGTTTGCCGTGTGGCTTCGATCGGCCGTCGCGAGCGTGGGTGTAACAGACAGCGAGCGCAGTGACCCGTTGGCGGGCGGCGGCTCGACGGGTTCTGCCAGCACCGCGCTCTTCGCGCCCGATTTGGTGTTCGCCTTGCGCAGCTTCGGCAGGACGGCGGCCAATCCGGGGCTCAACGCCGAGTCGGCGGCGGCCGGTTGCACGGCAGGGATGGGTTCGGCCCGAAGGGGCTCGGCCCGAAGGGGCTCGGCCCGAAGGGGCTCGGCCCGAATGGGCTCGGCAGGAGCCGGCTCGGCGGTGGCCGGCGATGGCGACACTGCCGCGACGGAAGGGATCTGCGGGGTTGTCGGCTGGACGATCGGACTGATCGTCGCGGCAACCCGATCGGTCCACTGCTTTCGCAAGGCGGCGCCGAGCTTGGCCTGGCGTGACAGGTACTCGACCGGATTCGTCGCGGTGAGTGCGAGCGCCGTCTGCGCCATGCTCCAGTGAACGTAGCCTTCGGCGAGTGCACACTGATATTGGACCAGCTGACGAATGCTCGTGACAGCTTGGCGGGGTTCGAGCCAGGTGGGCGCGTTAACTCGGGATTCAGACATTCAGATCACTCCTATGGCGGGCGCAGAGCGAGGGTAATTAAGTTTTGTATGCGTTGCAAGATGAATATTCGACAGTGTGAGTTTCAAGCCCTGTCTTTCGCGTGCAACACACTGATCGAATTTACTTTTATTGTTCAAGAACAGTTTGTATGTTTTTGAACAACACCATTGTGCACCGCGCACAATGGGCGCCGCCATCTACCGTTGCCAAATCCGTCCTTCGGGAAAGCCATAGTCTCGAATGGACGAGGCGATCATTTCGGCGGAAAAACCCGCGGCGGTCGGTGCCCTATAGCGACCGTCGACGACGCGGACCGGATCCGTGAAATGCTCGTGCAGATGGTCGACAAACTCGATGGCGCGATCCTCCATGGCGCCGCTGATGGCGATGTAGTCGGCCATCGCAAGGTGCTGCACGAGCTCGCACAACCCGACGCCGCCGGCGTGGGGAAACACGCGCACGCCGAATTTGCGGGCCATGAGAAGAATCGCCAGGTTTTCATTCACGCCTCCGACCCTTGATGCATCGATTTGAATCAAATCGACCGCCTCGGCTTGGAAGAGCTGCTTGAACATGACGCGATTGTGCGTGTGCTCACCTGTTGCAATGGGAATCGGCGCCACGGCGCGCCGGATCGTGGCGTGGCCCAACACGTCGTCGGGACTGGTGGGCTCCTCGGCCCAGGCCAGATTGAACGCGGACAATTGCCTCAGCCATTCGATGGCGCTGCCGACGTCCCATCGTTGGTTCGCATCCACGGCGAGCGCGGCTCCCTCGCCGATCGCCTCGCGTGCAATTGCGCAGCGGCGCACATCGTCGGCCACGTCGGCGCCGACCTTGATCTTGATGGTTCGAAAGCCCCCCGCCACCGCCGCGCGTGCCAAGCGCGCCAGTTTCTCGTCGCTGTATCCCAGCCAGCCGGGCGAGGTGGTGTACGCCGGATAGCCGCGGGTCAGAAGCTCTCGAACTCTGTCGGCCTTGGCAGCCGTCGATTGCTCGAGCAACGCCAGGGCCTCGCGGGGTGTGAGCGCATCGCTGATGTAGCGAAAGTCGATTTGCGCGACGATTTGCGCCGGCGTCATCTCCGCGATGAATCGCCAGAGCGGCTTTGCGGCGCGACGCGCCGCCAGGTCCCACGCGGCGTTGATCACGGCGCCGATCGCCATGTGCATGACGCCTTTTTCCGGGCCCAACCAGCGTAGCTGCGAATCGCCGGTGAGACTCCGGGCGAAGGCCCCGAGATCCGACACGACCTCCTCGACGCGCCGTCCCACCACGAGGTAGTCAAGCGCCGCGCAGGCGCGCGTCTGGATATCGTTGCCGCGGCCGATGGTGAAGACAAACCCGTGGCCGCAGAGCCCGTCGGGGCAGTTGGTCTTGAGCACCACGTACGCCGCGGAATAATCGGGATCGGCGTTCATGGCGTCCGAGCCATCCAGCTCTTTGGACGTTGGGAAGCGGATGTCGTGAGTCTCGAGTGCGGTGATGACGATCATTCGAGAATTCCCATTAGTCCAAGCGATACGCGCGCCGGGCATTGTCCGCGAAGATGGCCGCGCCTGCCTGCGGCGCATGCATTCGGATCAGCTCCAACGACAGATCGAGCCAATCGCGGTACGCGGCTCGAAGCGTCAGCACCGGCCAGTCGCTGCCCCAGATGATGCGCTCGGGCCCGAAGTAGTCGAACACTCGCGACACGTACGGCGCGAGGACATCGAGCGTCACCGGCGCCTCGAATTGCGTGAGCAACCCGGACAGCTTGCAATACGCCGAGGTGTGGTTCGCGAGACTCCGCAAGCGCGCCGACCAAGCGGCGAGCGAGCGAGCGCCCGGCGTTGGTTTGCCGGCATGATCGATGACGCAGCGAAGCTCGGGATGGCGCCGTAAGCGCCGCTCGAGAAAGCCCAAGTGCACGGGCGTCACCAGCGCATCGAACACCAATTCGCGTTCCGTGAGTACGCCAAAGGCGCGATCGAGCGAGTCGCGATCCAACCAGGCGGGATCCGCGATGTCTTGAACCATCGGCCGCAACCCTATCAAAAGCCCGCCACCCTCCGCCATCAGCGCGTCGATCCGTCGCGCCACGTCGTGCGCCTCGAAATCCACCCAGCCGACGATGCCGAGGATCGAGGCGTGCCGGCGGGCGAGGTCGAACAAAAACCGCGTCTCCGCTTCGGTCGGCGCCGCCTGCACGGCCAGCGTACCGGTCACGCCGCAGTCGGCGAGCGTGCCCTGCAACTGCGCCGGTAAGAAGTCGCGATACAGCCCGGTGAGATCGGGCGTCAACCAGCCGTAATCGCCGCGTTCGAGTTGCCAATAATGCTGATGCGCGTCGATCAAACGAGGCCTATTTCTCGAGCACCACGATCCGATCCCAGTCATCCGCGCGGGCCGCGGGCAGTGTCAGTTCGATCCCGTCGTGAACCCGGCGGACGGGGATGGACGCGCCCGTAATCAGAGCGGCGCTCTTGACCGGGCGACGCAGCGGGAGAAACAGCGTGTCGTCCTGCCAATCGAGGATATGCACGTAGATCTGGCCTTTCGATTCGGTGGTCAGTCCCCATGGCCGCGGCGCGATCGGACCTGCGCGAGTGCCGTAGATGCTCGATCCATTCGCCCGCAACCACGTGCCGATCTCGGCGAGCGTCTGCAAGTTCTCACCCTGGATCTGTCCATTCGGCATCGGACCCGTGTTCAACAACAGATTGGCGCCCCGACCGGCGGCCCCCACCAGCGTGCGAATCAAGGTCTGTGTGGATTTGTAATTCGCATCGGTGAGGCTAAAGCCCCACGTGCCATTCATCGTTTCGGACATTTCCAACGGCAGCTGAGCGACCTGCGCGCGGTTGAAGCCCATGCCGTTCTCGCCCGGCAGGTCGCGCTCGAAGGTCTGATAGTCCTCTCCGGGAAACGGCGTTTGGTGATGATTGTTGACGATCAGCGCGGCCGGCTGCGCGTCGTGAATCACCCGGTAAGTGCGGCCAAGATCCCAGGAATTTTGCAGCGCCGTGCCCTCCTGATCCCACCAGCCGTCGAACCAGATGCCGCCGATGGGCCCGTAATTCGTCACCAGCTCCTTGATCTGCGCGTTTTGATAGTCGAGGTAACGACTCCAGTCGCCCGCCGCCGGCCGCCCGGCAGACTGCCCGGTCCTACCGCGCGGGAAATAGTCCGGATTGTGCCAATCGAGCTGCGAGTAATAGAAGAACAGCTTGATGTTCTGCCGCCGACAGGCCGCCGCGAGTTCGGCAAGCGGATCGCGCTTGAACGGCGTGGCGTCGACCACGTTGTAGGGCGACACTGCGCTGTGAAACATGGCGAAACCATCGTGGTGTTTCGAGGTGATGACGATGTAGCGGGCGCCGGCATCCTTGAACTGCCGCACCCAGGTGTCGGCATCGAAGCTCTGCGGATTGAAGAACAGCGCCAGGCGCTCGTATTTCGCCGCCGGGATGCGCGCCTCATTCATGATCCATTCGGATAGGCTCTGCGAGCCCACGCCGCCAAGTTCGCTATACAGACCCCAGTGCAAAAAGATTCCGAATTTCGCGTCCTGGAACCAGTCACGCGCCGCAAGATTGCTGGGCGCGGGCGTATAGGACGGCGCATCGGCCGCGGCTGGCGCCGCGAGCACGCGCGCGTGCATACCCGCTGCGATCACTGCGATCGCAATGATCAATAGCGCGTGCTTGAGACCACGGTTAGCGCCCACGGGTCGACTCCATGTACCTTGAGGGGTGAAAACGCATTTTATAGGTATACTCGAGCGCGCGACAGGAGCAGGGCATGACCGACGCTGGACCAGGAATGCCGAATGCCCGCGACGCGATCGTCGATCGGCAATATCTGCGGCCCTTCGTCCTGGTGACGAGCCTATTCTTCGCCTGGGCCTTCGCGGCCGCGCTCAATGACGTCCTGATTCGTCAATTTCAAAAGGCGCTGGCGCTGTCGCGAGCTGAATCGAGCGTGATACAGCTGGCTTTCTACGTCGGCTATTTCTGCGCGGCGATCCCCGCCGGACTCCTCATCCGTCGCGTCGGCTACAAGCCGACCATCATCTTGGGACTCAGCCTATATGCGGCCGGCGCGTTTCTGTTTTATCCGGCCGCGAACATGCAGCGCTTCGGCTGGTTCTTGGCGGCGCTCTATATCATCGCCTTCGGCCTCGCCTTCCTCGAAACCGCGGCGAACCCCTACATATCGATCTTGGGCAAGCCGAGCACGGCCGCCGCCCGATTGAATCTCGCCCAGTCGTTCTACGGACTCGGTGCGATCTTCGGCCCCATCATCGGCGGACTCTTCATCTTTTCAGGAATCGAACCGAGCGCGGCTCAGCTGGGCGCGATGACCCCCATGGAACTCGGCGCTTATCGGGCATCGGAATCTCACGCGGTGCAACTGCCCTATGTGACGATGGGCATCGGCATCGTGCTGTTGGCGCTCGCCGTCGCCTGGACGCCCTTCCCGCAGCTGGCGCTCGAAAAGTCCGCTGCGCGCAGGTCATCGCCGCGTTCGCTCTGGGGCGTTCTGCGCAACCCGGTACTGCGCTACGCCGTCGTGGCGCAGTTTTTCTACGTCGGCGCGCAAGTCACGGTGTGGAGTTTTTTCATCGACTTCAGCAAGGCGCTGCTGCCGAACTTGCCGGAGAAGCGGGCGGCATTCTTGCTGTCGGCGAGCTTAGGAATGCTGATGCTCGGCCGCTTTAGCGGCGCCTTCATTCAAGCGCGAGTGCGGCCGGAGCGTATGCTGGCCTGGTATGGCGCGGCGAATGTCGTGTTGTGTTTGGTCGCGGCCTGCGCTTCGGGGTGGCTCGCCGTCGGCTCGCTGTGGATGACAAGCCTTTTCATGTCGATTATGTTTCCAACGATATTCGCCTTGGGCGTGCGCGAGCTGCAAGAGGACACCGAATTGGGTGCTTCGTTCTTGATCATGTCGATCATCGGCGGCGCGCTCATGGCGCCGCTCACGGGTCTGTTGTCAGAACACATGGGCGGTATTCATCGGGCGATGTGCATCCCCGCGCTGTGCTTCTTGGTGTGCACCGGCTTTGCGCTCGCCTTCCCGGCTTTGAGCAATCGGGCGCGCGATGTCTAAGCGCCGCTGCTTTGCACTCGACCTCAAGGCCGACGCCGCGTTGATT
The DNA here is from genome assembly GCA_964422045.1 of uncultured Steroidobacteraceae bacterium. Lineage (GTDB taxonomy): Bacteria > Pseudomonadota > Gammaproteobacteria > Steroidobacterales > Steroidobacteraceae > Bog-1198. Next base: position 752 of record CAYRAC010000222.1, on the reverse strand, counting down.
CGGGAATATTGCCGCCTGCATGAACCGGGCGCCGTCTGGCCGCTGGTCATCGCGCACATTCGCTCCTTGGGCGTCGAGGACATGCAGATCTGGCAGCGCGATGATCGCCTGTTCATGATCATGGAAACGAGCGATGACTATCCGCGGCCGGTCGCGGACGCCAAGACCGGCGAGGCCAGCGAGCGCTGGGAATCTCTCATGGCGGGCTTCCAACGCCGCCTAGCGCACGCCGCGCCCGATGAGAAGTGGGCGTCGATGCGCTGTATTTTCGAGCTCGGCGCACATTTGGGTGAAGTGTGAGGAGTTTCGCTTCTCGAGTGTTGAAAAGGGGCCTGCGTCTGTCGGAGATTGGGCTGGGCGGCGCTCCGCTCGGCAACCTGTATCGCGCGCTCGACGATGATCAGGCGCGGCTGACCTGCCGGGCGGCGCTCGAGGCCGGCATCAGTTATTTCGACACGGCACCCTTCTATGGATTTGGATTGAGCGAGCGGCGCTTGGGCGACGCCTTGCGCGGGCATCCCGCGTACGCCGTGTCGACGAAAGTGGGACGCCTTCTCAAGCCCGATCCGTCGATCATGGACGCATCGCCGCGGCAGGGCTACGTGTCGTCCATGCCGTTCGCTGCGGTCTTTGACTACACTTATGACGGTGTCTTGAATTCATGGGAGGCGAGTCTGCAGCGCCTCGGGTTGGCCTCGATCGATGTGCTGTACGTGCATGACATCGGCGCTCACACGCATGGGCCCATGAGC
>CAYRAC010000221.1:0-6607 GCA_964422045.1 uncultured Steroidobacteraceae bacterium | reverse complement strand
CGCGGCCATCCCGCTCACTGCCGAACAGCTGGCTGTGCGGGTCGCTGCCGAGGCTTGCGGCAACCACCATGAAAAACGGCTTCGTCGCCCGTGCGCTCAGCGAGTGCAGAAAGCGCGCATAAGCTTCCCGTCCGGATCCCAATTCACCGAGCAGCAGCACCGGCGAGGAACTCGTCGCGGCCTGCTGCACTTGCTCGCGCAGCGCTTGAGTCACCTTGCTCTTGCCGACCGGCACCGCGAGCGTCGGTCCGTGGGTACGCGCGGACAGCCGCTTGCGGCGTCCGGCATCGAGGGCGCGCTCGACGGTGCGCAGCAGTTTGGTCAGCGACAGCGGCTTTTCCACGAAATCGAACGCGCCGAGGCGCGTCGCCTCGACCGCGGTCTCGACCGTGCCGTGACCCGACATCATGACGACCGGACAGTCGTAGCCGTCGGTGACCGACCACTCGCGCAACAACGTGATGCCGTCGGTATCCGGCATCCAGATGTCCAGCAACACGAGATCCGGAACCTGGGTCACGCGCGAAGAGCGCGCTTGGGTTGCGTCCGCCGCCACCTCGACGTCATAACCCTCTTCGGAAAGAATTTCTTTGAGCAATCCGCGGATATCCGCCTCGTCGTCCACCACCAGTATTCTCGACGCGGTCATACTCGCTCTCTCCTGTGTTCGCCTTTGCGGGGCTCGCGCACGCCCAGCGAGCGTGCGCCGTCGCCCAGCGGCAATAGAATTCGCACGCGGGCCCCGCCGCTGCGTTGATTATCCGCCTCAATCCGTCCGCCGTGTTCTTCGACGATCTTCTTGACGATTGCGAGCCCCAAACCCGTGCCTTTCGGCTTGCTTGTGACATAAGGGTCAAACACCGTCCCGATCAGGTCGCGCGGAAACCCCGGCCCATTGTCGCTGACCACGATTGCCACCGACGCGGCTTGCTTGGGGCCTTCCTCGGCCAGCGAGGTTTGAATCTCGATACAGGCACCGGGCCGGCCCTCCAGGGCCTCGAGCGAATTGGTGACCAGATTGTTGAGGATCTGGCGGATTCGCATCCGGTCCGCCGAGATGGCCGGGAGCAGCGGGTTCAGCAGCAGTTTGAGGTCGGCGCTCGGATCCTGGACTCGATACAGATCCACGACTTCCGTGATCAATTGGTTCACATCGAAGCGCGAGAAATTCATATCCGGCGCGCGCGCATATTCGCTGAACGCGTTGACCATCTGCTTCATCGCGTCAACCTGGGCGACGATGGTGTGGGTCGCCCGTTCGAGTATCTGGGCGTCTTGTGCGTTCATGCTGCCCAGGAACTTGCGGCGCATGCGCTCTGCCGAGAGCTGGATCGGCGTCAGGGGATTCTTGATCTCGTGCGCCAGCCGGCGCGCCACTTCGCCCCACGCCGCATCGCGCTGCGCCTGCAGCAGCGTCGTGATGTCATCGAACACCAGCACCACGCCGGGTGCCCCCCCCGAGTCGTTCGGCAATGCCGTGCAAGCGCACATGAGGACACGCTTGCCGGAGTCCGACAATAACTCGACCTGCTCGCGCCAGTCCAAGTCCTCGGCGCCGAGATGCGCTTTGAGCACCGCCAGAAACTGCGTGAACAGAGTCGTGTCGCTGATGGACTCGTCGAATCGTTTGCCGACGGCGGCCTCCAAATCGACTCCGAGAATCGCGCTCGCCGCCTGATTCGCGGTTTTCACGGTCAAATCCGCCTCGAGCGACACCACACCCGTGGACAAGCGGGCGAGGATGACCGCAAGACCTGCGCGCTCGGCTTCCACCGCCTGCTGGCTGCGCCGCGTCTCCTCGCGGGCCCGGCCCAAGCGCTTGGTCATATCGTTGAAAGAGGTCACCAGAAAGCCGAGTTCGTCGCGCCCCGGCAGCGGCAGCCGGGTGTCGTAATTGCCTTTCGCAACCGCCCGCGTGCCGGCGATCAGGTCCTGCACCGGCTGCACCAGCCGCTGCGCCGCGAAGAAGGCGCCGTATACCGCCGCGATCAGCGACATCAGCACCACGAAACTCAAGATCAGCACGAAGGTCGACTTGAGCGGCCCGCGCAGCTGCACCAGATTCGCATACTGGGTGTAGGAGCGCTGCACGGTGTCGGCGAGTTGGCTCAACTGCTGCGGTACCGGATACAGCGCGATCAATACGCGCGCGCTGCCGCTGCCGTTGTTGTCGAGCGGCGCCGCCGCGCGAATCACGTAGCCGCCCACCGAATCGGTGTCCAAACTCACGTATGGCCGGCCGCGCCGCACTTGCAGCATCATTTCGTCGGTGGCCGGCACCGGCAGGCTGTCCATCGGACGATCGGAACTGGTGGCGAGAATTTGCGCCTGCGCGCCGACGATGGTGAGTTCGAGCGCGGTGCTGTCGCGCCGTTCGCGGTCCAGCGTTCCGATCATCTCGATGTCCGAACTCGAGGACAGCGTGTGGGCCACGACCTGCGTGTGCTGCAGGAACTCTCGAACCCGCACCTCGAGCGCCGCATGCGACAGCTCGCGCGTGTCCTTGAGCCCCTGGCTCACTTCCAATTCGAACCAGTTGTCGATACCGCGATTGATGAACTGCAGGGAGAAATAATAGACCACGAGAATCGGCGCGACCGCGAGCGCGCTGAAGATCGCAACCGTGCGCCCCTTCAGGCGCGACCCCGGGACGTGCCGCCGATAGTCGCGCACCAGCTGCGTGAGCTTGCCGGCGAGCAGTACCAGCAGCGTCAGCAGCCCCGAGATGTTGATCAACAGGATCCACGGCAGCCAGCGGTCGAATTCGGCGGAATTTTGCGCGGCTTTGGTCGCGAGCAGGTAGAGCGCCACCAACCACAACGCCACACCGATCGAACCCAGCACGGTGGCGCCGTATTTGCGGATCATGGCTGCAGCGTCCACGTGTACCAGTCGCTCTCGCGATGCCAGTCGTTGACCCAGAACATCACCACCCGCAAGGTGAAAGGTACCGAGCCGTAATCAGTCCTCGCGCGCACACTGGCCTCATAGCGTCGATCGACGGTGATCAGGGCCTTGTCGAGCACCGGCAGATTGCGGACTTCGGAAAGCCGCTCGATCGCGGCATCGACCGTGCTCAACGACTCTTGCTGACCGCTGTTGTCGTTGCGCAGAATGTAGCGCGCACTCACGGCGTTGTACTGCAAATGGTAGCGCTGAGTGAGCTCCGCAACGCGCGAGTTCGGCAGCAGCTGGCGCACCCGCTCGATGTCGAGGTCGAGTTCCAGGGTGAGCGGTACGCCTTCGGCGAGTCCACGCCGCACGGCCTCGCTCACCGGCAAGTCGAGGTGCGCGTTCAGGTGATACACGCCATCCTGCAGCTGCAGGTCGGCGGAGCGCACCTCGAAACGCCCTTCGAGCCCATCCGCGAGCAGCGGTTGCAGCGCAAGCGTCGCGGCGATCGCAGCGCACGCGAGCGAGGCGAGTAGTCGCGGCCAGCGGCCGGCACGGGAGGGATTTGATCGCGCGGCGTTCATTGCTTGGTTAAGGCAGCATAATAGAAGCCGTCTGCACCCGCCTCTCCCGGAAGAATTTGTCGTCCGACGGCATCCGCTTCGCCGAAATTCGGCCAACCTTGCCAATCCTCGGCCGGAACCGTAGTTGCGTCGGGAGTGCTGCGCAGAAAGGCGGCGATCAGATCGTGATTCTCGCTTCGGGTCAGCGTGCAAGTGGCGTAGACCAGACGGCCACCCCGCGCCAGCATGGTCCACGCGGCGGTCAACAAGCGCGATTGTAACTGCGGCAATTTGTCGATATCGGCCGGGGACTTACGCAGGCGAATATCGGGATGCCGGCGAATTACGCCGAGCGCCGAGCAAGGAGCATCGAGCAGAATTCGGTCGAACGGTACGCCGTTCCACCAGCGCTCGGGGAGCGCCGCGTCGCCGCTCACGAACTCGGCCTCGAGATTTTCGCGGCACAGGTTCTCCCGAACGCGAGCCAGACGCTTCGGGTCCACATCGACGGCGACGACTTGGCGCAGATCCGCCTGTTGTTCCATCATGAGCGCCGTCTTTCCGCCGGGAGCCGCGCAGGCGTCGAGCACACGCTGACCCGCGGCCAACGCGAGCGGAAAGGCGACGCACTGTGCGCCCAAGTCCTGTACCGACACCAAGCCTTGCGCAAAGCCCGGAAGGTCGCCGACGTCGCAGGGCGAATCGAGGACTATGGCCTGCGGCACGCGCGCTTCCGCGCGCGCGCCGATTCCGGCTTGCCGCAGCGTCTCGAGATACTCATCGGTCGTGTTGCGGCGGGCGTTGACGCGCAGCCACATCGGAGCCTGAGCGTCGCCCGCCGCCAGGAGTTGCGTCCAGCGCACCGGCCAATCGGCGCGCAGGCGATCGGCTAGCCATACCGGCGATGCGTGCCGGGTGGCCGGATTGCGGGCAATCTGCGCATCGATGCTTTGGCGCTCGCGCAAGTAGCGGCGCAGTACCGCATTGATCAATCCCGCTGCGCGCTTGGCGTCGCTAGCCTTGGCGGTCTGCACGGCGGCGTCCACCACCGCATATTCGGGAGTTCTCTCATCCTCGATCTCGTACAGTGCCACCGAGAACAACGCACGCACCAAAAAATCCAACGACCTCACGGGCGTCGACAGGAGGCTTGCTAAGATCGCTTCGTGACGGTAGTAGCCGCGTATCGCGCCATAACTCAAGGAGCGCACCGCCGGCGCGAGTTTGCGATCGGCGGCGGCCAGCGCGGCCTGCAGGGCCGCGTCCAAGGTCACGCCCTCGCGCAGCACTCTGGCCACTGCATGTGCGGCGAGGGAACGCGCGCTGGCGGGGGTGGCGTTCATGCTGCGGCGAAACGCACGTCGTCGAGCCGCTGACCTTGGACGAACTGCTCCGCGGACAACGGCTTTCGGCCTGCGAGCTGCAGGCGAAGAATCCGCAAGACACCGCGGCCGCAGGCAACGTCGATCCCCGCATGGGTCGAGGCGAGCACCGTACCGGGGGGCCTCTGCACCGGCCCATCGCGCGGTTCCGCTTCCCAAATGCGCAGTTGCGCGCCGTTCAGCCGAGTTTCGGCAATCGGCCAAGGATTGAACGCCCGGACGCGCCGCGAGATGAGTTCTGCATCTTCCTGCCAGTCGATCAGCGCCTCCGCCTTGTTGATCTTGCGCGCATACGTGATGCCTGCGGCCGGCTGCGGGACTGCGTCGATGCGGCGCTCGGCGAGTGCATCGAGCGTGTCGACGATGAGTTCCGCACCGAGTCGTGCGAGCTCATCGTGCAAGGTCTTGGCCGTGTCGTGCGAGTCGATTTCGACCGACCGCGCCGCGAGCATCGGACCGGTATCGAGGCCTTGCTCCATGCGCATGATGGTAATGCCGGTCGTTGCGTCTCCGGCGAGCACGGCGCGTGGTATCGGCGCGGCGCCGCGCCATCGCGGCAACAGGGACGCATGGATATTGATGCAACCGAGTCTTGGGCACTCCAGGGCGCCGGGCGGCAGAATCAGTCCGTAGGCAACCACCACCAGTGCGTCGAGCGCCAAACCGCGCAACAGCTCCACGATTTGCGGCGACTTGAAGTCGGCCGGTTGGTGCACCGTCAGGTTCAGTTCGGTCGCGCGAGTTTTGACCGGGCTCGCGTGCAGCGCTTGACCGCGGCCGGCCGGCCGGTCTGGTTGAGTGAATACGGCGCGGACTCCGTGCGCACGATGCAACGCATCGAGCGCCGGAACGGCGAAATCAGGCGTGCCGGCAAAACCCAGCCGTAGGCGAGGACGCTCGCTCAAAGTTCAAAGAGCCGGAGTGGACGCGCCGGGCGTCGCTACGCCGCCCGCCACGCCTAGCGGCGGTGTGCGGCGTTCGCCTCCGGTGGATCGCTGCTTTCGCTCTTTCTCCAGCCTCCGACGAATCAGCTGACGCTTCAGCTCGGAGAGATAGTCGACGAATAGCTTGCCTTCCAGGTGATCCATCTCGTGCTGTATGCACACGGCGAGGAGGCCTTGCGCATCCATTTCGAACTGCTGACCATCAAGCCCCAAGGCGCGCACGCGAATCTTGGTTGCGCGCGGCACTTTGTCATAGATTCCCGGGAGCGATAAGCAGCCCTCTTCACCCGGGCCCGACCCCTCGAGCTCGAGGAGTTCGGGATTGATCAACACCAGCGGGCGGTCGCGCTCCTCGCTGACGTCGAGTACGATCAAACGGCGATGAACGTCAACCTGAGTCGCCGCGAGCCCGACCCCTTTCGCCGCGTACATGGTCTCGAGCAGGTTTTCTGCCAATTGACGCACCGCGTCGTCCACTTCCATCACGATGGCAGCCGTCTTTCGAAGCCGCGGATCGGGGTACTCCAGGATTACGAGCTTTGTCATGGGAGTTATGAGAGCAATATCGTGTTTTTGGCTGAAGAATGTTGCTAAAGTTCCGACGCTGCTTAACTTAATGCCGGTATTGGCAGCGCGTATGGCGCTGGCAAAGGGCAAAAACGGGCGATACGTCCCAGTCTTTGGCGGCAGGTCGGCAGTATACCAGTCAGCCCGGCACCATAAGACTGGTGGACGCAAGGGAGCGAAACGAATGCAAGGTCATCAATTAATAGCCCTCACTCTGGCGGTGGCGCTGGTCGGAGGATGCCGCTCAGATCGGCCCATG
>CAYRAC010000220.1:0-6632 GCA_964422045.1 uncultured Steroidobacteraceae bacterium | reverse complement strand
GGCGGCGCAAAAGCTCGACAAGCTCGGCATGCGCGGCTCGAGCACCAGCGAGTTGGTGTTCGATGGCTGCGAGGTTCCGGCCGAGAACCTCGTGGGCCAGGAGAATGAGGGTGTGCGGGTGCTGATGCGCGGCTTGGATTACGAGCGCGTGGTGCTGTCGGGAGGTCCGCTCGGCATCATGGCCGCGGCGCTCGATGTGGCCGTGCCGTATGTGCGCGAGCGGCGCCAGTTCGGCCAAGCCATCGGCACGTTCGAGTTGGTGCAGGGCAAGCTCGCCGACATGTACGCCTCGCTCAATGCCTGCCGCAGCTATGCCTACATGGTGGCCGGAGCGTGCGATCGCGCCGACGCGACCCGCAAGGACGCGGCGGCCTGCATATTGTTTTGCGCCGAGGCGGCGACTCAGGCGGCGCTCGATGCCATTCAAATGTTGGGCGGCAACGGTTACATCAACGACTATCCGACCGGGCGCCTGCTGCGCGACGCCAAGTTGTATGAAATCGGCGCCGGCACCTCGGAGATCCGCCGCATGCTGATCGGCCGCGAGCTGTTCGGAGAGGGCTGATGGCGGATCTGTTCGTGCCGCTCGACGATCGCCCGGCGTACCGCCAGATCGCCAATCTCATCGAAGAGCGCATCGTCGGCCGCTCGCTGCGCACCGGCGATGCGCTGCCCTCGGAGACCGATCTGGCGCGCCAATTCGGCGTCAACCGTTCGACCATCCGCGAGGCGATCCGCGAACTGGAAACCCACGGCCTGCTCGGCCGGGTGCGCGGCCAGAAGCGGCTGCACGTGACGCGCCCGGAACCGCGGCGCGTGAGTTCCGGCGTGAGCCGCGCGTTGGCGCTGCACGATGTGACTTTCCTCGAGTTGTGGGAAGCCATGATGGCGATCGAGCCGGTGGCCGCTCACTACGCGGCGGCACGGCGCAGCGGCGCACAATTGCAATCCCTGGTGCGGGCCGGCGCGCGTTTTGCGCGCGAAGTCGCGGACACGCCCGCGGCGGTCAGCGCCGTGGTCGATTATTTCACCGCGGTCGCCGCGGCGAGCGGCAATCAAGTGCTGGCGCTCTCGCAAGCGCCGCTCAATCTGCTGCTCGCCCCGGCGCTCACGCAGATGATCGACCGGGTGCCGCAGGCGCGCGCGCGCATTCACGAGGCGCAGCACAAGATTACGTTGGCGATCAAACTGCGGCGCAGTGAACAGGCGCGCACGTGGATGGAGAAGCACATCCGCGATTTCAAACGCGGCCACGACCTCGCCGGCGAACGCTAGAGAATCTGCTCGCGCACCGTATCGCGCGGGTCGTGCACATGGGTGCTGAACGACACCAGCACCATGGTCGATGGGCCGGTATTGCGAAACGCATGCACCACGCCCGGCGGAATCGTCAGGCTCCAGATCTCCCCCGCCGGTACGTCGATGTCGCGGATGATTCCGGCTTCTTTCAGGCGGATGAGACACGGTCCGACGAGGCTCGTGGTTTCGACCGCGGTGTGATGCAGGTGATTGCCGCGCACCTCATTCGGTTCGGTCAAAACCACGTGCACGTTCTTTTGTGCGGCGAGTTGCGCATCGGTCAGCGGCTCGAACAACGCGCCGCGCGCGTCGCGATGCGTCTTGACCGATTGCACGATGACCCGCGTCGTTGCTGCATCCATGGCGCGCGAGTATAGCCGAGGGGCCGCTAGCGTGAGCGGCGGTGGCGCCGGCCGGCGAGCAGCACGCCGACGACGAACAGCGTGTCCCACCAATCCAAGGCCCCGCCGCCGCCGCTCGGCGGTGCCGACACGGTCAGATCGGCTGAGGCGCCGGCGGCGTTGCCGCCCGCCGGGGCGGTCGAGAGCGACTGCGCAGCGATCGAGTTGGTGTAACTACCCGCGGTCGCCGTTTGCACGCTGACGGTTATGGAGCAGTTGCCGTTGGCCGGGATGATGGCACCGCTCAAGGTCACCGAGCTGGTCGAGCTCGTGAACGTGCCGGATGCGCCGGCGCAGGTCGTGGTCGGCGCGGGCAGGGTTTGGATCGTAAGATGCGCCGGCAATGTCTCGGTAAAGGCCGCTTGGGTCAGTGCAAAGGCATTGGCGTTCTTGAAAGTGATGGTCAGCGTCGATGCGACATTTTCGTTGACCGTGGTCGGCAAGAATGAAGTGCTGACGGTGGGCGCCACCGGCGCGACGGTGAGGGGAGTCGGACACGCCGTAACGGCGGTGCCGGCAGAGGATGGCGCATTGATGGTGGCCGCGCCCTGTGCGTTGAAGGTCACGGTGCCCTGATCGACGTGCCCCGCGGAGTCGGTCACGGTGAGCATCAAGGTGCCGGCACCGGTCACGGTCACGGCCACCTGCGGTGAGTTAGCGCCCGTGCCGATCGACACGCCGCCGCTCGCGGTCCACAAGAAGGAAGCAACCGTCAAATTGCAGGCCGCCGCGCTGCCGCTGGCGTCGAAAGCGGCGGACCCGGTGGCGGCGATCACGGCGATTGGATTGAGCGCGGCATTGACGGCGCCGAGCGCATTGATCATGCCGGCGCCGCATTGACCGGAGACGCAGGCGCACTCCACCGTCGGATCGGAACCCGGCGAGCCGCACTGCGCCACGCCGGCCGGTTGCGGAAACGCCGTCGAACTCGATTTGATTCGGGCGATGAGCTGCGCCGGCGTCAGATTGGCGTTGACCGCGCGCATCAAAGCCGCGATACCCGAGACGATGGGCGCCGAAAAACTCGTGCCGAGATTCGGGTTGGCCTGATCGGTGTAGCTGTTGGTTCCCGGCGTGGTCAATCCGAGATTGGTCGTGGTATCGATGGAGCGCAGACACGGCGGCGCGGATGGGGTCACGCAGTTGCCCGCCGGCGCGGAAATGCCCACTTCGGGCCCGAGGCTGCTGTAACCCACCTTGGTGCCGACGTTGCGCAACCCCGCCACGGCCAACACGCCGCTGCAATTGCCCGGCGCATCGACGGGACCGCTTTCGTTGCCGGCCGACGCCACCACCAACACACCCATCGCATTCAAGGTGCCGATGGCATTCTGATAGATGCTCGGACAGCTGCCGGGGCTTCCCAAACTCAAGTTGACGATGTCGGCCGGATAAGGATTGTCCGGCACCCCGGTCACGCTCAGGCCGGCCGCCCACTGCATGCCGGCGACGATGTCCGAATCGTAGCCGCCGCACTTGCCGAGTGCGCGCACCGGCAAGATGTAGGGGTTCCATGTCATCCCGGCAATGCCCACGTCATTATTCGTCAGGGCGCCGAGTACGCCCACGACGCGGGTGCCGTGCCAGGAGCTGTTCTCCACCGGGCAGTTCTTGGCCGGGAACAAGACACTCGACTGATCGGCGCTGCTGATCCAGTCACCGGGATCGGAGGGATCGGGATCCCAGCCATCGCCGTCGTTGGCAATCAGGAAGGTGCCGAGGGCTGCCCCGGTGTTGGGGTTATAGTCCTGATCGACGAAATCGTACCCCGGCAGCAGGCGCCCGCCCATCCCGGCGCGCAACAAATCCGGATGATCGAAGCGCACGCCGGTATCGACGTCCGCAATGACCGTTCCGGAACTGCCGGTGGTGATGCTCCAGGCCGACACCGCATCGATTGCGGATAGATCCATCGTCGTAAAGCCATCGAGGACGAACGGGGTCGCGCTCGGGGTCTGTAAGTACCACTGGCCGCTCGCTGCGGCGGTCGGCACGAACAGCGGATCGTTCGGCAGTGCATGCGGGTAGCGGCGCTGATCGACGTCGGCAAACAGCACGCTCGGATCGGCGCGCAATTTCTTGAGCAGCGCCGTGACATCGGCGCCGTACAGCGTCTTTTCCAAGAACAGCACATGCATGCTCGGCGTAATTTGCCGCGAGTGCGCCATGGCGAGTCCGCTGCGCTGTGCGAGCCCGGCGACATCGGCGTCGGTGGTCTTGGCCTGCACGAGAGTGATGTTCTGCGCCCAGGCACGCGGTTTGAACGATTTGACTTCCGAGTTGCTGTCGGTGGCGCGAAAGCCAACCACCAAACGCCGCGCCTCGAGTCCGATCTGAATGGGGCGCGCACGCACCGTATTCCACTCCGGCGCCGTGGTGCTCGCACCCAGTGCCGCCAGGGCACAGACACCGCCCAAGGCAACGGCGAGCAACAGTCTTCCGAATAAGGGCATAAACACTCCAAATACCGACTCGAGCGAGGCCAAATCGCACGCAGCCTAACAATAATACTCAGGCCAAAATGCGAACTACGACCCCAAAACCCCCGCAGCCCCGCCTCGCCTCCCGGCCCGGGAAGCGAGCGTCGGTGGTTGGCGACAACACCCTGCGCGGCGCAGGGCCAGCGGGTAGAATGGCGCGGCGGTAATCAATGCAAGGTGAGGGGCAATTGAATGACGTACGACAATCGGCAGTTCTACATTGACGGTGCTTGGGTCGACCCGATCGAGGCGCAGGAGTTCACGGTCATCAACCCGGCCGACGAGACCGTGGCGGGTGTCATTTCGATGGGCAGCTCCAAAGATGTGGATCGCGCCGTGGCGGCGGCCCGCCGCGCCTTCGACAGCTACTCGCGCAGCTCCCCGGCAGAGCGCCTGGCGCTCATGGAGCGCATCCTCGCCGCCTATAAGGCGCACTACGACGAGATCGCACAGGCGATCTCCACCGAGATGGGTGCGCCGATGACCCTCGCCAAGGGCTCGCAGACGCGGATCGGTGTCGGCCACATCAGTGCCATGATCGAGGTGCTCAAGACCTTCAAATTCGAGGAGCTGCGCGGCAACGTGCGGCTGGTGCAAGAACCGGTCGGTGTCTGCGCCCTGATCACGCCGTGGAATTGGCCGATGAACCAAGTGGCGGCAAAAGTGGTTCCGGCGCTCGCCGCCGGCTGCACCATGGTGCTCAAACCCTCGGAGTATTCCCCGTTCAGCGCCATCCTCTGGGCGAAGGTGATGCACGAGGCGGGCGTTCCCGCCGGCGTATTCAATTTGGTGAATGGCGACGGCACCCACGTCGGCGCGCCGTTGTCCGCGCATCGCGACATCGACATGGTCTCCTTCACTGGCTCGACGCGGGCCGGCACGGAAGTCGCGCGCAATGCCGCGGCGTCGGTCAAGCGCGTGCATCAGGAACTCGGCGGCAAATCGCCGAACGTATTGTTGGACGATGCCGACTTCGAGCGCGCCGTGGAAAAGAGCGTGCTGCACGTGTTCCAAAATTCCGGACAGTCGTGCAATGCGCCGACTCGCATGCTGGTGCCCGCGGGCAAAATGGCCGAGGTGGAGGCGATTGCCAAACGCGTCACCGACACGCTGGTGAAGGTCGGCGATCCCGCCTCGGAGAAAACGACCGTCGGCCCGCTGGTCTCCAAATTGCAATACGAGCGCGTGACAGGCTTCATCGCCAAGGGAATTGCCGAAGGAGCGAAGGTCGTCACCGGCGGCGCCGGCCGTCCCGAGGGCCTGAACAAGGGCTATTTCGTCAAACCGACGATTTTCTCCAATGTGCGCAACGACATGACGATTGCCCGCGAGGAGATATTCGGCCCGGTGCTGTGCATCCTGCCCTACCGGACCGAAGAGGAAGCGGTGCAGATCGCCAACGACACGCCCTACGGCTTGGCCGCCTATGTCTGGTCGCAGGACAAGGTGCGTGCGCGACGCGTCGGGAATCGCATTCGCGCGGGCCAGGTGGCCTTGAATGGCGCCTCGGGCGATATGCAAACTCCCTTCGGCGGTTTCAAGATGTCCGGCAACGGCCGCGAATACGGCGAGTTCGGCTTGCGTGATTTCCTCGAGGTCAAAGCCATGATCGGAGTCGATGCCGCTTGACAGCGTCGGCCTCGGCCGATGCTGCCGTCGTGCGGCTCGAGAGTCTGAGCAAACGCTATTCGCCGGATCGCCCGGCGCTGTTCGACGGTCTCGACCTCGAACTCAAGCCGGGCGAGTATCTCGCGGTGATGGGAGAGTCCGGCGTCGGCAAGTCGACGCTGCTCAACTTGCTGGCCGGGCTCGATCGGCCGGACTCGGGTCGCGTGCTGCTCGAGGGTGTCGATCTATCGACGTTGGATGATGATGCCATCACGTTGCTGCGCCGCCGGGCGGTGGGCTTCGTGTTTCAGGCCTTTCATGTGCTGCCCTATTTGAGCGTCGAACAAAATGTCGCCTTGCCTCTCGATCTGTTGGCGATTCGCGAGCCGGAGCGCTCACGCCGCACGCTCGAGATGCTGGCCGCGGTCGGCATCGCGCCGCTCGCCCGCCGCTACGCACGCGAGTTGTCGGGCGGCGAAGTACAGCGCATCGCGATCGCGCGCGCGCTGGTGCATCGGCCGCGCTTGGTGTTGGCGGATGAGCCGACGGGAAACCTCGACCCGCGCAGCGCCGCGCAAACCCTGGCGCTGCTGCGCGCACAGATCAAGGCGAACGCCGCTGCCGGCATCCTGATCACCCACTCGCGTGCGGCCGCCGAGACGGCCGATCGCATCGTCACGCTCGATGCGGGTGGCTTGAAGCCGCTGCGCTCGTCATGAGCACGGCGAGCGAGACTCGGGGCGGGTTCGTGTGGCGGATATTGCTGCTCGCGCAGCTGCGCGAGTCGCCGGGGCGCCTGGCGGTCACGGTGCTCGCGATTGCGCTCGGCGTGTCCTTGGGCGCC
>CAYRAC010000219.1:0-6665 GCA_964422045.1 uncultured Steroidobacteraceae bacterium | reverse complement strand
TCCGTGCCGGTGAAACTCTCCGGGCTGTATTGGAACACCCACTCGGTGTCCGGGCTACGCAAAGGGTGCTCGCGCACGCTTTGCGCGCCGCGCACGGCAATATCGGTAATGCCGGCGCGATCCAAACGAAACACCACGCGCCGCTGCGCCGCCGAGGTCGAGTTATACACGTGCATGATGGCGCGGCGCGCGCCCTTCAAGGATTCGTAGGTGCGGGCAATGAGTTCGGGTCGCGCCTGCGTCAGCACCTGGATGGTGACATCGTCGGGCACCAGGCCCTGCTCGATGATTTCGCGCACGAAATCAAAATCCGTCTGCGAGGCCGCCGGAAATCCGACCTCGATCTCCTTGAAGCCGATTTTTACCAGCATGTCGAACATGCGCCGCTTGCGGGCGCCATCCATAGGCTCGATCAACGCCTGATTGCCGTCGCGCAGGTCGACGCTGCACCACGTCGGCGGCGCGGCAATGACGCGGCTCGGCCATGTTCTATTGCTCAATTCAACGGGAGTGAAGGCACGGTACTTGCTTGACGGATTACGCAACATGATTTTCTCTCGCTCGCCCTAGGGGGTCGCAACTCTTCTATTATTCCGGTCTTGTAAGCGCCGACCGATAGCGCAATGTAGGTGGCGCCTAGCGGCGCAGCAGCGCAAGCGAGCCCGGCAGCGTCGAGCCGCGGGGACGTGTGGACTTGCGGGCGAGGGTGCGCATTACGCCCGAATTTAGCATTGCTGGCGCTTCTCGCGCAATAGTGGGTATTTTCCATGCACGAAACCGTTTTCAACCAGACTCCCGATCTGAGCGATTTCAACCTCTTCTCCAGCGACGTGGTTCTACAGGAGTCGGTGCGGCGTGAAGGCGCCGCAGCCGCCGTACCCGAACTGGTCAGGGCGGGCGCGGCGCTCGGCACGGCGCAGACTTTCGAGGATGCGCGACTCGCCAATCGCCACACGCCGGTGCTACACACCGTCAATGTTCGCGGCGAGCGCATCGATTCCATCGAATTTCACCCCTCCTGGCACGCCTTGATGCGGGGAATCGTGGCGCGGGGCTATCACACCGGCCCGTGGGTCCTTAGCGCAGGGCGGGCGGTGCCCGGAGCGCACGTCGCCCGCGCCGCCGGGTATCTGCTGCAGGCGCAAGTGGAGAGCGGAACGCTATGCCCTACGACCATGACGTATGGCGCCGTCGCGGCGCTGCGCCGCGACGCGTGGCTGAATCAGCACTGGGTGCCGCGGCTTCTCACCCGCGAGTACGACCCGCGGGACATCCCCATCGAGGTGAAGCAGGGCGGCCTGATCGGCATGGGCATGACCGAAAAACAGGGCGGTTCCGATGTCCGCAGCAACATCACGCGCGCGTCGCGCTGCGACGACGGCTCCTATCGGATTACCGGCCACAAGTGGTTTTTCTCGGCGCCGCAATGCGATGCGCACTTGGTGCTGGCACAGGCGCAGCGCGGCCTTTCCTGTTTCTTCGTTCCGCGCCGCCTACCCGATGGCAGGCGTAACGGCATTTTCTTGCAGCGCCTGAAAGACAAGCTCGGCAACCGCTCGAACGCCTCGTCCGAAGTCGAATTCGTCGATGCCTGGGGACATCGCGTCGGCGAAGAAGGCAGAGGTATTCCCACCATCCTCGAGATGGCGACCTACACGCGGCTCGACTGCGTCACCGGATCGGCGGGCATGATGCGCCAGGCAGTCGTGCAAGCCGTGCATCATGCCCGCCATCGCAAGGTATTCGGCGCGCCGTTGATCAATCAACCTCTGATGCAGAGTGTGCTTGCGGATCTGGCAATCGAATCGGAGGCAGCGACCGTGTTGGCGATGCGCCTGGCACGTGCGTTCGACAGCGATGCGGACAGCGAGATCGCGCTGCGGCGCGCGCTCACTTCGGCGGCGAAATTCTGGGTCTGCAAGCGCGGCTGCGAGCTGGCAGTGGAAGCCATGGAAGTATTGGGCGGCAACGGCTACACCGAGGAGCTGCCGCTCGCGCGCATCGTGCGCGAGATGCCGGTGAATTCGATCTGGGAGGGGTCGGGCAACATCATGTGCCTCGACCTCATCCGCGCCTTCGGAAAATCCGTCGCCGCCCAGGACGCGGTGCTGCACGAACTTCGACAGGCGCGAGGCATGCATCGCGATTTCGATGCCGCATTCGAACGATTCGCAGCGACGCTCGGCCCCGCCCCGCTGCCGGAGGCTAGTGCCCGCGGCTTTGCGCAAAATTTCGTGACTCTGATGCAGGGTGCACTTTTACTGCGAGCGGCTGCGGGCCCGGGCGCGGGCGCCGTGGCGGATGGCTTCTGCGCCACCCGTTTGTGCGCCGCTGCCGGCTGGGGTGCGGTGTTTGGAGCAAGTGGTACGGCACGGGGCACCGCAGCGATCCTGGATCGTGCCTGGTACGAATAGCCGGTTGCTCATGTCGCCTCTCGGTCCGTCCAACCGCGCAGCTGCTGGCTCACGAGCGCCGCCAGCACCTGCGCATGCCGGTCGCCATCGTTCAAGGCGGGCACCAAGGTCAATCTCTCGCCGCCCATCTCGAGGAATTTGTCGCGGTACTCGATCGCGACCTCCTGGAGCGTCTCCAAGCAATCGACGGCGAATGACGGCGACACGACGGTGAGCTTGCGCACGCCGCGTTTGAGCAACGCCCGCAGCGTGTCCTCGGTATAGGGCTGCAGCCACACCACCGAGCCAAAACGCGATTGATAGCAATGCGAATAGTCTTCCGCAGCCAACCCTAACCGCGACACCAGCAGGCGGGTGGTCGTTTCGGCTTGCATCTGATAGGGGTCGCCTTCGGCAACGTATACGGCAGGAATGCCGTGATACGAGAGCAACAGATGCGAGCGCTCGCCCGCCTGCGCCCAATGCTCGCGAATGCTGGCCGCAAGTGCGTCGATGTAGCCCGCATCATCGAAATAGTCGTTGATGAAGCGGGTTTCCGGGAGCCAACGCCAATGCTGCAAGACGCGGGTGACCCGGTCGAACACCGAGCCGGTCGTCGAAGAGCAATATTGCGGATATAGGGGCAGCACCAGGAGATTTTTGACGTTTTGCTCGGCCAAAGATTGAATTGCGTGGGCGATGCTCGGCTTGCCGTAGGTCATCGCGAGCTCGAGCCGCACTCGATCGCCCAACTTTTCGCGCAACACCACACCGACCTTGTCCGCGAGGCGCTTCGAGTACACCGCCAACGGCGAGCCGCCTCGCATCCAGATCTTGCGATAGTTGCGCACGGTCCTGATCGGCCGAAACGGCAGCACGATGCCGAACAGCACGGGCAGCCAAATCAGGCGCGAAGTGTCGATTACCCGGCGATCGCCCAGAAATTCGCGCAAATAGCGCTGCACGGCGAAGTAGGACGGCGAATCCGGCGTGCCCAGGTTGACCACCAGCACACCGATACGGTCGGGCGCCGCCTCCGCTTGCGCCACGGCGCGATAATACGACATTGAGCAAATCCTTAAGCCGGTCAGCCGGCACAGTATACTGCGTGACGGATGAAGCCCTGCAGCGTGCCCTTGCCCTTGAAATGACGTGGTTGAGCCCCAGCGAACTCGAGGCGCTGCATTTGAGCCTCAGCGTGGCGTCGCGCAGCGTTCTGTTCAGCCTGCCGCTCGCGGTCGCCGTTGCCTGGCTCCTCACGCGGCGCCGATTTCTCGGCCGTACCTTGCTCGATGCCTTCGTCCATCTACCCTTGGTGTTGCCGCCCGTCGTGATCGGGTATTTGTTGCTGGTGTTGTTTGGTACGCGCGGGCCGATCGGCTCCTGGCTCGAGCGCAACGCCGGTATCGAACTCGTATTTACGCGCAATGGCGCCGCCTTGGCCACGGCTGTGATGGCGTTCCCGCTCATGGTCCGCAGCATGAGAATCTCCCTCGAGAACGTCGATCGCGGCCTCGAGGAAGCGGCGCGCACCTTGGGCGCCGGTGCGCTCGACCGCTTTACGACCATCACCCTGCCTCTCATGCTGCCGGGGGTACTGGCGGGAGCCATCACGGCGTTCTCCGCGGCCCTCGGCGAGTTCGGCGCGGTAATCACCTTTGTGTCGAACATTCCGGGCGAAACACGCACGTTGCCGCTTGCGCTTTATTCGGCCCTGCAAACTCCGGACGGTGATGCGGCAGCGGCGCGGCTGGCGGCGATCTCCTTGATATTGGGCTTAGCCGGCCTCTTGGCATCCGAATGGTGCGCACGCCGCGTGCGCCGCCTGTTGGGCCGCTAATGCTCAGCGTCGCGGTCGAGAAGCGTCGCGGCTCCTTTACGCTCGACGCACAATTCGAACTGCCGACGCCGGGCGTCGTCACTTTGTTCGGCCGCTCGGGTTGCGGCAAAAGCACCCTGGTCAACATCATCGCGGGACTTCTCGACGCGGATGAGGGACGCATTGCGCTCGACGGCTCGACGCTGCTCGATACGCGACGTGGCATCGCTGTCCCGGCGGAGAGGCGCCAAATTGGCTACGTGTTTCAGGACGCCCGCCTGTTTCCGCACCTGAGCGTCGCGTCCAATCTGCACTACGCGGCCAAGCGCGCGCCGGCGAAACAGGTGATCAGTCTCGACGAGGTCGCGGCCCTGCTCGATTTGGACTTGTTGATGGGCCGTCGAGTTCAGCAGTTATCGGGGGGCGAAAAACAACGCGTGGCAATCGGCCGCGCGCTGCTGTCGCAGCCGCGCCTGCTGCTGCTCGATGAGCCCCTTGCCTCCCTCGATACGGCGCGCCGCGAAGAGGTACTGCCCTACTTGGAATCGCTGCGCGACAAATTGGCGATCCCGATGGTCTACGTCAGCCACAATTTCGACGAAGTGTTGAGGCTCGCGACCTACCTCGTGCTCATGGAGTCGGGAAAGACCATCGCCCAAGGCGGCCTCGGCGAGATGAGCTTGAACCCTAATTTGCGGGCCATCATCGGCGCCGACGCGGTGGGCGCGATCCTCGAGGGCAGCGTACTCGGCGCGGATTCGAGCGGTCTGACGCGGATCAAGGTCGGAAGCGGCGAACTGAGGGTGCAGGCCGCCCACATCGCGGCGGGCGCGACGCTACGCGTGCAGCTGTTGGCGCGCGACCTGATCGTCGCGACCGAGGTACCGCACGGCTTGAGCGTGCGCAACTGCTTGGCGGGAGTGGTGGTGACGGTGTCGAGCGATGATGCCGACTCGGATTTGATCAGCATCGACATTGGCGGCACGGACATCATCGCCCGGGTGACCAAGGCGGCGACGCGAGAACTGTCATTACGGTCGGGACTGCCAGTGTGGGCGCTCGTGAAGGCGGTGTCGCTGCGCGCCCGCGCTATTTGAGGCGCGTTCCCAGATGCAGGATAGCCGCGATGTGGTCGTGGGGCTGCAGCCCCAGCAGCGCCTTGACGCCGGCGTCGTACGCCGCGGCGCCGGTCTTCCACATGACGCCGAAACCCAGCGCATGCGCTGCCAGGAACAGATTCTCCACCGCGGCCCCGACCGCGAGGATTTGCTCGACCTCCGGAATTTTCGTGTTCGCGAGATCCACCACACAAGCGGCGACCACCAAGGTCGGCGAGCGCAGCATCTTGTCCCGTTCCCCGGCCATCTGCTCCGCGGTCATCGCCGGCAACAAGCGGCGTTTGGCGGCAGCGGCGGCGGCGGCAAACGACTCTCGAGCCGCGCCCTCGAGGACGATGAACCGCCACGGGCGCAGGCGTCCGTGATCCGGCGCGCGGGCCGCCGCTTGCAGCAGCCGTTCGAGCTCGACCGGGCTCGGCCCGGGTGCCGCCAAGAGTCCGGCCGAGGATCGCGTGGTGATGGCGTCAAATAATTCCATTGGAGACTCCGGGTTATCGGCTATGATTTCGGCTGCGAAGTATACCCACAGGGCCTTTTTAAGGAGTCTTCAATGAATCGTATTGTTTCGGCGTGCATCGCCGCGCTGCTCGGCACGAGCGCGTTCGCGGCGCCGGTCACTTACATCCTCGATCCTGCGCACACCTTTCCGAGTTTCGCCGCCGACCACAAGGGTGGTTTGTCGGTGTGGCGCGGCAAGTTCGATGCGACCTCCGGCAAGGTGGTGTACGACAAGGCGGCAAAGTCCGGCTCCATCGACGTTACCGTGGACATGAGCTCGATCGACTTCGGCATGCCGAAATTGAATGAACATGCCAAGTCGGCCGAGATCTTCGACACCGCGAAATACCCGACCGCAACTTACAGCGGCAAGTTCACCAAGTTCAGTGGCGATGCGCCCACCGAAGCGCAAGGCACCCTGACCATGCACGGCGTGACGAAACCGGTAACGCTCATAATCAACTCATTCCTTTGCAAAAACGACCCGATGAGCAAGAAAGATGTGTGCGGCGCGGATGCGTCCGCGACCTTCAATCGCGCCGACTTCGGCGTGAACTTCGGCGAGAAGTACGGCTTCAAGCAGGACGTATCGCTGCAGATACAGGTTGAAGGCAGCCCAGCCCCGGCCGGTTGAGCTTTATCGGGTAGGAGGTGGGCTTGCGCTCACCTCCTCCGACACCTAGGCGCTTGGTTTTTGCGCCCACACTTTGCACCACCCTCCCTGCGGCACGCTGTGTCCCGTAAAAATATTGCAGCCGCCGCTTGCATCGCCCGTTTTGCCCTGAAACTGCGCGCACGTACCGCATTTTTGCGCCGCGGTATGCGTCGGATTGGTAC
>CAYRAC010000218.1:0-6671 GCA_964422045.1 uncultured Steroidobacteraceae bacterium | reverse complement strand
TCGATCTGCTAGAGCAGCAGCAGATCACATATGTTCCCGCCTTCAATGCGATGAGCTCGTTGACGGCAAAGCGCACTGGCTTTCGCGCCCTGTACGCGGGAGTTGCCACCCTGGCTTACCTCAGCGCCGCCACGGAGGCGGCACTGATCCCGCATGATTTCGTGAACGTCGGTCTCGAAATGCGCTCCGCACGCGGCTTTGCCCATGATCGTGGACGGGGGCTGCGGTTGGGGTGATCCCATGCACTTGCACCGCGTTGTCAAGATGGCGATTGCGGCCGGGTTAGCTGTCATTGCTGACGAAATGGCAAAGTCGGAAACTATGGCCAACGCGAATTCGTCTGTCGTCAGAACCAACGATTATAGGGAGGACCAGATGGTAGTTTACCGCGGAGTGAATCTCAAATGTCCTGTTCCGGACGCGGAATCGTTCCAGGATCCCGGTTTCGAGCGCCCGTAATGCAACAGTTCCCGACAAGATCAGCGATCACGCGATGCGATGTCCACTCCTCGAGACCTCCACTTCGGACCGCGAGAGTTGTCGATTTGGATATCCTCTAGTCGCTTATAAATTAGTTCGAGCGGACCAGGGAGGCGGGCTGGGGTTCGGTGCTGGCCGCCGGGCCGGCATTCTGCGGACCGTGCTCACTCCAACCACCTCCGAGCGCCTTATATAGCGTCACTAGGTTCTGCAGCCGCGACAGTTTCACACCCACCAGGGTCTGCTGCGCCGTATACAACGAGCGTTGCGAGTCGAGCACGCCGAGATAGCTGTCGACACCCCTGCGGAAGCGCATATCGGACAAGCGGTAGGTCTCACTGGCCGCATCAAGGAGTGCTTGATCGGCCGCAATCTGTATGTCGAGCGTGCTGCGGCCAGCGAGGGCATCGGCGACTTCTCGAAATGCGCTCTGGATGGCTTGCTCATACTGCACGACGTTGATGTTCTTCTGCACTTTTGCCAGATCGAGCGCAGCGACATGCGCTCCGGCCGCGAAGATCGGCAGGCTGATCTGCGGCGAAAATGTCCAGGCCGTCGAGCCGTGGTCAAAGAGTCCCGATAGCTGCGTGCTGGCGGTGCCGAAGTTGCCTGTCAGTGTGATGCTCGGGAAGAATGCCGCCCGCGCGGCACCGATGCTGGCGTTCGCCGCCATGAGGTTATGCTCGGCGGCGAGTATGTCGGGACGCCGCACCAATAAATCCGAGGGCATCCCGGCAGGCAGGCCAGCCAGTAGCTGCTGCTCGTCGAGTCCGGCGCCCGGCGGCAGATCGGCCGGCAGCGGCGTGCCGAGCAGTACCACCAGTGCGTTTTGATCCTGCGCGACCTGGCGCATGTACCGGGCGAGATTGGCGCGCGCGGTATCGACCGAAATCTCCGCTTGGCGCAGGTCGAGGGCCGTGGCGATACCCCCCTCGTAGCTGCGCTGGGTGAGACGGTACGAGTCCTGCTGGTTACCAAGCGTTTCTGCCGTGATGCGCAGCAGTTCCTGATCTGCGAGCAGAGTCAGATAGGCGTTCGCCACTTCCGCCACCAAGGTGATCTGCGTGCTGCGGCGGGTTTCGACAAAGCCGAAATACTGTTGCAGGCGCTGGTGATTGAGACTACGGAGGCGACCGAACAGGTCGATCTCATAGGAGGTGAAACCGATGCCAGTGTCGAAGTAGCGAAAGGTGCTGTTACTGCTGCTGCTGCCCCCGATGCTGCCGCCGGAGGCGGCCGCGATACCCAACACGGCAGGTGGATATTTCTCCACCTGCTCCAGGCCGGTTGCCGCGATGGTCGGAAACAAATCGGCGCGCTGGATCCGATACTGAGCACGCGCCGCGGCGATGTTGAGCGCGGCGACACGCGCATCCGGGTTGTGCCGCAGGGCTAATTCGATCAGTGTCTGTAGACGCGCGTCGGTGAAGAAATCGCGCCAGCCGATGTCGGCTGCCGCAGGTGCCGTGCCATTACCGGCAATAACACTCGGGGCCCCCACGGACGTGCTGTTTGGCCATGCTTCAGTCACCGGCGCCTGCGGACGTCGGTAACTCGATTCCATCGTGCAACCGCCGATGCCGATCAGCAGGGCGATTGTGGCACCGATCAAGGCCGCCGGCAGGATGTGCGGCTTGCCGGCACCGAAGGCATGACTCGTATTCATATCGGGTCCTCCACTTCTCCGTAGCTGAGCTGCGGTAATGGCGAATCGTGCGGTGCGGGCTTTTTTCCGCCGAACAGCTTGACCGTCGCGACAAAAAACACCGGCACGAAGAAGATGGCCAACACCGTCGCCGACAGCATGCCGCCAATGACGCCGGTGCCGATCGCGTTCTGGCCGCCGGAGCCGGCTCCCGTTGAAATCGCAAGCGGCAGCACCCCGAGAATGAAGGCCAGCGAGGTCATCAGAATCGGCCGCAGACGCTGACGTGCCGCGTGCACGGTCGCCTCGGTCAGCTCCATGCCTTCATCTAAATTTTCTTTGGCGAACTCGACGATCAGAATCGCGTTCTTTGCCGCCAGGCCTATTGTGGTCAGCAGTCCCACCTGAAAGAACACGTCGTTGGCCAGACCCCGTAGTAAAGTCGCGAGGATGGCGCCAATCACGCCGAGTGGCACCACCAACATCACCGCCACCGGGATCGACCAGCTTTCGTACAGTGCGGCCAGACACAGGAACACCACGATCAGCGAAAAGGCATACAGCGCCGGCGCCTGTGAACCCGATAAACGTTCTTCATACGACAGACCGGTTGATTCGAGATCGAAGCCTGGCGGCAACTGTTTCACATAGCGTGCCATGGCATCGAGCGCGGCACCGGTGGTGACGCCGGCGACCGGTGTACCCAGGATTTCGACCGAGGGCACGCCATTATAACGCTCCAGCTTGGGCGAACCTTGGTCCCACTTTGTATTGGCAAACGCCGAGAACGGCACCATCTGCCCTGCCGAGTTACGCACGTACCAATCGGTCAGATCCTGCGGCAACATGCGCGATGGCGCATCGCCCTGGATGAATACGCGCTTGACCCGACCCTGGTCGACGAAGTTGTTGACAAATTTCGATCCCCAGGCCGCCGACAGCGTGCTATTGATATCGTTGATGGTGAGCCCCAGCGCACTGGCCTTTTCCCAGTCGACGTCAAATTTGTACTGAGGCTCATCGTCGAGTCCATTGGCGCGTACTTGTTGGAGCTGCGGATCCTTGCGCGCCATGCCGAGCAATTCGTCGCGCACTTGCATGAGCTTGTCGTGGCCTTGATTGGTGCGATCCAGCAGTTCCAGGTCGAAGCCGGTGGCGTTGCCAAGTTCAAGTGCAGCAGGGGGTGCGAACGCAAACGCCTGGGCATCAGCAATTTTCTGCAGACGTTGGTTTGCACGAGCCGCGACTGCTTGCACGCGATTGCGCGCGCCTGGCCGATCATCCCAGGGTTTCATGCGAACGAATACGAGCCCGGAAGTTTGGCCGTGACCCGCGAAGTTGAAGCCGGAGACGGTAAATACGCCCTCGACTGCCTGCTTCTCGTCATTGAGGAAGTAGTCGCGGACTTCGGCCAGCGCTAACGCGGTGCGGTCGCTGGTCGCGCCCGGCGGCGTAGTCACCTGCGCAAATAGAACGCCTTGGTCTTCATCGGGCAGAAACGACCTCGGGAGGCGCGAGAATAGCAGGGCCATTAGTCCGACGATGACAGCAAACACCACAAGGTAGCGGCCCCTGCGGTTCACCACGCCAACTACGGCGCGCTCGTACTTCTGACTGCCGCGCTCGAAGTTACGATTGAACCAGCCGAATAAACCTCGTCGCTGGTGAAGCCCCTTCTCGGCAGGTTTCAGGAGAGTCGCACACAGGGCCGGACTGAGGATCAATGCCACCAGCACCGACAGCGTCATAGCCGACACCATGGTGATGGAGAACTGTCGATAGATCACGCCGGTGGACCCGCCGAAGAACGCCATCGGCAGGAACACGGCCGATAGTACCAGGGCGATTCCGACCAGCGCCCCGGTGATTTGGTCCATCGACTTGCGCGTCGCGTCACGCGGCGATAAGCCTTCCTCTCGCATCACACGCTCGACATTCTCGACCACCACGATGGCGTCGTCGACCAGCAAGCCGATCGCGAGCACCATGGCGAACATGGTGAGCACATTGATCGAATACCCAAAGGCCTGCAGCACCCCGAACGTTCCGAGCAGAACCACCGGTACCGCGATGGTCGGGATGAAAGTGGCGCGGATGTTCTGCAGGAACAGCAGCATTACGAAGAACACCAAACCGATGGCTTCGAACAATGTCTTGACCACCTCTTTGATCGAGATGCGCACGAACGGCGTGGTGTCATAGGGATAGATCGCTCGCAGACCCTGCGGGTAGACCGGCTTCAGCTGGTCCATGGTGACGTGCACCGCCTTTGCGGTATCGAGCGCATTGGCGCCCGTGGCGAGCTTCACGGCAATCGCGGCGGCGGGTTTACCGTTATAGCGCACGTCGTCGTAGGTGTAGGTCTCGCTGCCAAGGCCGATCCGGGCCACATCGTGCAGACGTACCTGCGAGCCGTCGGTATTCACCTTCAGCAGGATGGCGCCGAACTGCTCGGATGTGTGCAGGCGAGTCGGACCGATGATGGTTGCATTGAGCTGCTGTCCTTTCCCGGACGGCAGGCCGCCGAGTTCGCCGGAAGCGATCTGCACGTTCTGCGCAGAAATCGCATTGCTGACGTCGACCGGCGTCAATCCGTAGTTGTTCAGCTTGGCCGGATCGAGCCAGATTCGCATCGCATACTGCGCGCCGAACAACTGATAGTCCCCAACGCCCGGTGTGCGGCTCAAGGGGTCTTGTACGTTGCTCGCAATGAAGTCGGCGATGTCGCCGCTGCCCATACTGCCGTCGTCCGACACGAAACCGACTACCATCAAGAAGTTCTTGGTCGACTTGGCAACGCGAATCCCTTGCTGCTGCACTTCGGGCGGCAACAACGGGGTCGCCAACTGCAGCTTGTTCTGCACCTGAACCTGGGCGGTATCGGGATTGGTGCCTTGCTCAAAGTTGAGCGTAATGGTCATGCTCCCGTCCTTATCGCTTTCGGACGAGAAGTACAGCAGATGATCAATGCCGGACAGCTGCTGTTCGATCACCTGCACGACGGTGCTTTGAACGGTATCGGCCGAGGCCCCCGGATAGGTGACGGTGATCTGGACGGCGGGCGGCGCAATGTTCGGATACTGCGCAACCGGCAAGGTAACGACGGCGATGGCGCCCGCCATCATCAGGACGATGGCGATCACCCAGGCGAAGATCGGGCGCTCGATGAAGAACTTGGACACGATGGCTCCTGGCTATGGGTTCAGTCGGGAGACAGCTGGTCCCTCGACGCCAATGGGATTTGTGGAGGCGAGCTGCCCGCTGTTGAGCTGGTCTGTCGACACTTCCATGGGTTTAACCTCAGCAACGGCGGGCCCGAGCCGTTGCAGTCCGACGACAATCACCCGGTCGCCGGCCGCGACGCCGTCGCTCACCAGCCATTGGTCGCCGATGGCCCGCTCAGTCTTGATCACGCGCGTGCTGACGGTGTTGTTGGCGCCAACCACCATCGTGGTCGCTTCGCCACGCGCGTTGTGCGTGATTGCACGCTGTGGGACCAGCAGTCCGTGTTCGTTGACGCCTTCCTCGATCTGCTCGTGCACGAACATGCCCGGCAGCAGAATGTGCCGCGGATTCGGAAATACGGCACGCAGGGTCACCGAACCGGTCCCAGAGTCGACTGCGACTTCGGCGAACTGCAGCGTTCCGTTCTGCTCGTAGCGAGTGTTGTCTTCCAGCATCAGCTGGGCCCGTGCTTGGCTTTCGCCGACCTTCTTCATCTGCCCGCTGGCAAACTCACGCTGCAAGCGTAATAGCATCGCGCTGGGTTGCGTAACGTCGACGTAGATCGGATCGAGCTGCTGCACCACCACCAACGCCTTGCTCTGGTTAGCATCCACCAACGCGCCTTCGGTTACCAAAGAACGGCCCGTGCGTCCGGAGATCGGCGAGAACATCCGCGTGTACGCCAGGTTGATTTGTGCGGTATTGACCGCCGCCTGGGCGAAGGCGATATCCGCTTCCGCCTGACTTTCCGCGGCGATGGCATTGTCGTAGTCCTGCTGACTGACGGCGTGCGCCTCCACCAGAGGCTTATAACGTTGCGTCAGCAGCGCGGCAGATTTCATTGTCGCGCGGGCGCGCGCCAGCGACGCTCGCGCGCTTTCCAAATTGGCCTGAAACGGTGCCGGATCGATTTGATACAGCTGCTGTCCCGCCTTCACTTCGCTGCCCTCGGTGAACAGGCGCTTGACGATCACGCCGCTCACTTGCGGGCGCACTTCGGCGACGCGGTAGGCCGCCATGCGGCCCGGCAGGTCAGTAGTGATGGTCACCGGCTGGGTGTGCAACATCACTACACCGACTTCGGGCGGCGGGTTGGGCGGCGCTGCACTCTTCCCTGACGAACACGCCGCCAACCCCGCGCTGCAGACGAGACAAAGGCTTGTTGCTCTGTGAAGAGCAAAGAAACTGCGCTTACGCATAGTGCATCCTTTTAAGCGAATTAACCGTCAGAAGGACGGGTCTTCTCACAACCATCTAGCTACGACATTAGAATGTCGGTCGTTTGTCCTCAATGACATATATCCCTGAAATCCTGCCAAGC
>CAYRAC010000217.1:0-6676 GCA_964422045.1 uncultured Steroidobacteraceae bacterium | reverse complement strand
GCAGAAACTCGCCTTGCCAGTGGCGCACGGTTCCGTCGGCTACTGCGGCGCTCAAGTCGAACAGACGGCGTTCGCCCTTGAGTACGGCGTCGTGCGCTTGATTGGCAACATCGTACGCGGCACCGAATACCTCGCCAAATGCCTTGCCCACCATGTCGCGCGAGTCGATACCGATCTGGCGCAAGTGCGCCTCATTGGCGAAGCGGCAAATGCCCGCCTTATCCCAATAAGCAATCATCGCGGGCAAACTGTCGGCAATTTGCCGCAGCCGCTCTTCGCTCCCGCGCGATTTCACTTCCTGCGCCGTCAACAGTTCTTGCGCGAGATTCCGATCCATGCTCGAGGCCAGGATATTGCTGATGCCGCGCAGGAACCCGGCATCATCCCCGGTGAATTGTTTCGGCTCGCGTGAATAGATGCCGAGCACACCGTAGGTGTCCCTGACACCGCACACCAACACCTCGACGCCGCTGCGCACGCCGTGGGCGCGCAGCATCTGCGAGGGCAGGTAGCGCAGTTCGCGCTCGAAGTCATCGACGATGATGGCGTCGCGCACGCCGATGATGAAACGATCTTCGGTCTCCTCGACCGGATCGTAGGTCGAGCGGCGCATCCATTCCTCGCTCCAACCGGTGCCGCCCTTGAGCTCCAAGATTCGGTCATCCCGCCCCGCGATGAGCAACCGAGAGAACTCGCAGTTCAAACCCCGCGTGACCACGGACATTGCTTCGCTCATCAGTTCACCGATCTCCGGACTCTCCAAAGCGAGTTGCCCCAAATCTAAGATCAGCCCCTGCTGCAGGGCGTTGCGGCCGACAGCGGCTTCGGCCAAGCGTTGCTCGGTGATATCGCTGATCGAACCCGCCATCTGCACTGGCTGCTCCGCACTATCCCGTTCGGCGTGACCGCGCAGACGAAACCAGCGGTACGCGCCTGACTTCAAGCGCAGCCTGCATTCGCAAAGGTACGGCGTTCGCTCGCGCAGGTGCTTGCCGAGCGCGCGGCGCGCCGACGGCAGGTCCTCGGGGTGCGCGAGCTCGCGAATCGCCCGGATGTGCAATTCGATGTCGCCGGGATCGCAGCCGAGCAACTCAGAGGCGCGCGGCGACAAATGCATCGCGGAGGAGCGCATATTCCAATGCCACAATCCGTCATTGCTGCCTTGCAGTGCGAGCGCGATCCGCTTTTCGCGATCGCCCAAGGCCGCCCCCTCCGCCTGGGGGCGTATGCGCCAGCGGCGCAGCGCACCGAGTCCGACCCCGAGCGTCAGCGCGGCGAAGACGGCGATCATCGCACTGAGCGGCAAGTTGTTCGGCATGCTGGTGTGGGTATCGGCACCAAAGACTAGGCCTTAAGCGTGCGCCCACCGTCGCGACTTCAAAGTCGCCTCGCGCGGTCGAACAATGCCACAATGCGTCCTGGTGTAGTGCAACAAGTCCTGGGACGCTATGACAGACATTCCGATCGGTGCGCGCGGCGCCTATACCCTTCGCGTCGAATCGCGCCACCTCGCCAATAGCTTCAAAGACAGCATTCTGCCGCCGGTGTTCGCGACCCCCTACCTGGTTTTGATCATGGAGAATGCGGCCTTGAATGCCATCAGGCAGTACCTGGCGCCGGGTGAGAGTGCCGTCGGCACGCGGGTCGATTTGCGGCATCTGGTGGCGACGCCGGTCGGGCGCGAGGTCACGGGCCATGCGGAAGTCATCGCGGTCGACGGCCGCAGAATCGACTTTCGGATCTGGGCCACGGATGGCGTCGAAGAAATCGGCAACGGCACTCATGAGCGCACCCGGGTGAGCGTGTCGCGCATTATCGAGAAAATGGCCGCCAAATACGGCGCCACATGACCACCTGGACTCGCATCCGCCGCTGGGCGCTCACTCGACTGGTCCTCGAGGCGGCGGCTCTTTTCGGCACGGTCATCGTGGCCTCGAGAGTGCTCAGCTTCTTCGTTCCGGCAGAGCCCTCCGCGCTGCATGCGGGCTTGGCGATGGCGAGGAATCTGATCGTTGCCGGGTTACTGCTCGCGGTCTATGCGCTGCTGGTACGCCAGCTCGAACGGCGCCGCGCGACCGAAGTGGACCTTCGCCTCAGCGGCTGGCAGTTTCCGTTGGGCGCCGTGCTCGGCATTGCCATGCTGGCAGGCGTTTACGGCATTCTGTGGGCGGCCGGCATCGCCACGTTCGGCCCCGGCAGCGGAAGCCAAGGCCTCGGCGCGGGTTTCATTGCCATGTTGTTGGCCGCCGTGTTCGAAGAGCTCGTGTTCCGCGCCGTGTTGTTTCGCATCGTCGAACAGGCCTGCGGCACCACGGCTGCGCTGGTGGCATCGGCGGTGATATTCGGAATTGCGCATGGCGCGAATCCGGGTGCGACGCTCTTGAGCGATGTGGCGATCGCCATCGAGGCCGGCCTGCTGTTGGCCGCCGCCTTTGCGCTGACCCGCAACTTGTGGCTCGCCATCGGCATCCACACGGGCTGGAATTTCGCGGAAGGCAATCTGTTTGGCGCATTGGTCTCCGGCACTCGGCCATCGCATACCCTGATTCGCTCGACTCTGACGGGGCCCGACTTGCTGACGGGGGGTCCGTTTGGCCCCGAAGCCTCCGTCGTTGCCATCGTTGTTTGCGGATGCGCGGCGCTCATCCTGGGCATTTGGGCCGTGCGACGCCGGCGTTGGCAGCCGCGATCATTGCGGCTTGCGCTCGACGATTCGCCTGTGCCCGCGCCGCTGGCGGCTTCTTGATGTGACTCGACCGCTCATTTTTATACAATGAGGCGGATGAAAATATACAACGCGATCGGCTTTGCGATATTCGCGCTTTGTGCTGCGGCATCGGCTCTGTTTGCCCCTGACAGCTTGGGGCCCTGGGCCGGTATGGGCTTTGGGATCCTCTACTTCCTCTGCGTCTGGTTCCTCGCCGGGGTTTATCTGTCCGACGTGATCCACATGGGGATCACGCACGGCGCGCTCGATTATCAGATGTGGTTCATCAAGACGCTCGTGCTTCTCAACAACACCATCGGCATTTACATCAATCCCGTGAGCTGGGTGAATCGCCACCGCAATCATCACCGCTTCGCCGATCACGCGGGCGATCCAAACAAACTCTCCGCCGACGGATTTTGGAAAACGACGTATCTGTGCCTCTTCCCGTATCGCTGCCAACAAGACATGGCTCGCGATGAGATCTTCAAGTCCTGGCCTTTTCCGCTGGTCGCGCACCCGGCTTTTGCGGTTTTCGCGCAGCTGCTCAGCTTTGGATTCATTTGGGCGCTGACGCGGGATTGGCTTTACGCATTGGTCCTCTGGTCGGGTATCCGCGTGTTCGCTCTGTGGGTGAATCTCATCCAAAACTACTGGACTCATGACCGGCGCTTCGGAACACGGCGTTATGCGGATGGCGACAACGCCATGAACATCGGCGAATGGCTGCCCGTGATGGCAACCTTCAGCGCATGCCTGCAGAACAATCACCACCATTATCCGCATCTATTGCGGCTGTCTCACTCCCCGGCGGAGTTCGATTTCGGATTCATGACCGTGAAGGCCATGGCCGCGCTCAAGCTGGTGAAACCCTCGAAGACGGGTGACCTCAGGCCCGAGGATCTCGCCCACTTGGAATTGAGCCTCTGACTCAGCGGCCCATGAACGGGTCGAGGAATTGTCGAAAGAAGCCGGGCCGCACCGAGCGGCCACTCAGGCCGTAGCTTGTCGGCCAGCGATCCTCCGGGAAATGGCAGGTGCCGAAGATGCGATCGATCCACGGAAAGTGGATGGCGAAATTGCAGTCGATCGCTTCCTTCGCCGCGGAGTGGTGCCAATGATGGTAGCGCGGCGTCACCAGGTAATTCTCCAGCCAAATGGTGCGCGGGCGAAAATCGGTATGCGAAAACGTGGCGTGAAATGACACGAACAGGATGTAGCCGACGATCGCGGCCTGCGAAAACCCGCACAGTGCCAGCGGAATCATGATCAAGCCGCGCGTGACCACGATGTCGAAAAAATGCGAGCGTGAGCCCGCGATCCAATCGAGCGTGCGGATGGAGTGATGCACGGCATGGAAGCGCCACAGTGCAGGGATCTTGTGGAACGCGAGATGCACGCAGTACTGCGACAGATCCGCAACGAAAATCACCGCCAACAGCTGCACGACGAATGGCCAGTTGCGCACGTACGCCTGCAGGGCCGGGATTGCCAGCCACGGAGCGGCCAAGGCTGCCGGCAGCAGCATGAGGAACGTGATGAGTTGCGCCGGCAGGTGGGTGGCGACGAAATAAAACGCATCGGTGGTCCACTCCTTGCGGAATGTCCCTTGCTCGGGATGCAGCGCCCAGATTCGCTCGAGCGGAACGAAGACGATGGTCATGACGAGCAGGTCGAGCAGGAACCAGTCCAACCCAATTCCCGTTTTCGTCGCGACCTCCTGCGGCAGCGGCACGCTGCCGCCGCCGAGGGCGGTCGCGGCCAGAGCGAGCGCCGCGCCCGTGAGCGCCAGGACTTTGCGTTGCCGCAAGACCGCGGACACCGCGGCGAATATGAAGGCCGCGAGTATTGTCCCTTGGACGAGCAGGCGCATGACATCGACCGGATATTTCGCGCGGGCATCCGGCAAGGTCAGCAGTTGCGGAAAGCGCAGGCACAGGGTGCCCCCCAAACCGAGCAAGCCGAGAAAGATCGAGCTCACGCCGCTGATCCAACCGCTCCCGAGTTCGGTCGGCTCGGTGTCACCGAATGTTTTGCGGAAGAACTCATCGGACATGCGGCCTCCAAAACTGCCGGCGCAAGCGCCCGGTACTTATGGGTTATAGAGCATCTGGGTGGGATCGACTAGCGATCCGCGCCAGCAGCTGTTCTCGTGTATCCGATTGGCGCGCGATCCGTGAATCCGGTCACGAAATGCGGCACCGGAGTACCCGGTGCCGCACGGGTTACATCACTGTTTGTCGAACACAGCTACATCGTGGGTCGTACCGCCCTTCGCGGTCTTCAAAGAAGACGTCAGGGTGAGGACCTTGCCTCCGCCTGAAATCGTCCGTGTCGAGCTGCCGACGACCTTTCCCGCTTTCTTCAATTCGGCTTTCACCGTGGTGCCGTTGATTTTCTTGATGGAAAGAGTGTCAAAATCCGCCGATCCGGTTTCCGCGCAGTCTTTGCCGTCATAGGTCAACGTCGCACTTTGCGCAATCGGCGAGCCGTCCGCGGCGACCCCGGTGACTTTCATATCTGTGCCGGTCGCGCCCGCGGAATAAACTCGGGTCAATGATTTCGGCGCACGATTGTCGTGGTACTTGGATTTATCCAAATTCAGCGTCCAGGTGCCGATGACCGGATCTGCGCCGCCGGCGGCCGATGCCGTCGCAGTCGCACCGAGTACAACTACCAATCCGACGGCAAGCGCTTGCAGGAACTTATTCATGATTTCTCCTCAGGTTTATATCTTTGTTGTAACGGTCGGGATTATAGCCGCACGCAGTATAGCCGTCGCCGCGCTCCTCGGGTCATATGTGCGCCGCCAAGGGATCCAACGCGTGCCTCGCTGCTGCTTGACACGCTAAACTCCGAGCCGAGGCGTGACGGCTTGACGAATGCCGCAACCCATAGCAACAGCAGGAATCTTGACGGATGCAATTTATGGGTATTCGAAATGTCGTCTTGGTAGGATTCTTATTCATAGTGGGTTCTCCCGGATGCCTCGGCGAAATCTATGCGCAGACGGAGGATTGGTTTAAAAGCGATCGTGAAGTCGGATATCGACGCCAGGGCAACTCTCTTGCCCTGGCGTCGATGCTAATGAATCAACTTATGCGATTGTGACTTTATTTCCTACCATGCTCCTCAATATGCGCTTTCGCCGCGTGCTCCGCGTGGTCGGTAGCATGAACTGCGTGGGCCCGCGCCAGATGAGCGTGATGCGCCGCCTTTTCGTGATGGCCCGCTTCGTGATGTTTCGCCGCTTCACCGTGATGACGCGCAGCATGTGTGTGATGTTCGGATGAATGCTTGTGGTGTTCGGCAGCTTTCTTGGACATTGCGTTTCTCCAGCCATGTTGTGGTTTATTCATGATCAGATTAACAATATTTGGTGACATTCCTGAGACGGTTCTGGCGTTTTCGAATTCGTTGCGTGTGCTTTTGCTTTTGGCGCGGCCAGCGTCCATCTGGTCTGGGGCATCATGGCGGCCCCAAGTCCGACGGGCGAGGAACTAAACTGCCCGATGCTGCCTGCTGACCTGCTCAACTGGTCAGTAGACCGAAGGGAAGGCGCATCTTACATTGGAGCTCTGCTCGAGGAGGTTCCCATGTCGAAGTTCACGCCAGCCATTCCGCTGCAACAACTGTCCGATGCGCTCACACATATCGTGGCCGGAGCGGCACAGAGTGTTGTCGCTGTTCACTCCACGCGCTCTCGCTCCAGTGGATTCGTCTGGCGACCGGGCTTGATCGTCACGGTCGATGAAGCGCTTGATGACGAGGGTGACATCGCGGTTGCGCTGCCGGGTGGTGAATTGGCCGCTGCGAACTTAGTCGGCCGTGATCCGACCACCGATGTGGCCGTTCTGCGAGTCGATCGTATCAATCTCCCACCTGTCGCGCTTGAATCCCCAGCGGTGACGCCTGGTGCTCTCGCATGTGCCGTCGGCTCTCAGCATGGAGCCGCGATCGCTGCATTCG
>CAYRAC010000216.1:2979-6691 GCA_964422045.1 uncultured Steroidobacteraceae bacterium | reverse complement strand
TCGAGTCGCTGACGCGCGAGGCGGCCGAGGAGGCGGTCGCGCAGCTCGGCGGCAAGGTCACCGGCAGCGTGTCGAAGAAAACCCACTACGTGGTGGCAGGCGCCGAGGCCGGCTCCAAACTCAAGAAGGCCGAGCAGCTCGGCGTTCCGATACTCGACGAAGCGGCGTTTCTCGCCCTGCTGAAAAGGTAGCGGATTCCCGCGAATCCGCTACCCGAAGCTGGAAGCTCTCCTCAGAGTTTCTTCTCGATCTTGGCGTTCTTCTTCAGCTCGTCGATATAGGCCTGGAATTTCTTCTGCATGATGGCAGTGGTCAGCTGCGGCTTCAGCTGGTCGAACGGTGCGTCGCGCGTGTCGTCGAGCCGGATGATGTGCCAGCCATACTGAGTCTGTACAGGCTCGGCCGTCATCTCGCCCTTCTTGAGAAGCTTCACGGCATCGCCAAACGGCTTGACCATGCGCGCGGTCGTGAACCAACCGAGGTCGCCGCCGTTCGCCTTGGAATTGTCGGTGGACTCGGCCTTGGCGACATCTTCGAACTTGGCTCCGCCCTTGATCTTCTTGGTGAGCGCCTCGGCCTTCTCCTTGGTGGCGACCAAAATGTGCGCTGCGTGGTACTCGGTCTTGTCGGTGGCGGCGTCATACGCGGCATGCAGATCCTGATCGGTCGGCTGGTTGGCCTTCAGGTACTTCTGCGCGGCGGCGTCCGCCAAAATTTGCGTACGCAACAAGGCGACCCGAGTCACGACGTCCGGGTCGCTCGCCAAACCGTCCTTCTCGGCCTGAGCGGCGATCAGCTGCATATTGATCATCTGATCGAGCACCTGGCCTTTCTCGTCCGCGGTCACGTCGGTCACCGGTTTGCCGCGCAGCAGACCCTTCAAGTAATCATCGAAGGCGTCGCGTGAAATGGGAGTGCCGTCAACGATGGCAACCGCCGTCGATGTGTTCTTGTCAGCCGGCGCTGCCGGGGTCGCTGCTTGCTGTCCTTTGCCGCAGGCTGCCAACATCAGGGTGGTCAGGGCCACGGTGGACAGGCATGCCCACGTTGCACGGGAAAATTGAGTCATTTGGATCCTCTACACACGAATTAGGGCGGCTATGGCCGACATGGCCGACGCGCCGGGGGCGGCAGTTTAGCCGATCACGCGGGTGGCGGCGAGGCGTCAATGGCGAGTGCATGAATGTCGGTCTTCAAGAGCTCATCGACGGCGGCATATACCAGGCGGTGGCGCGCCAGCGGGGGGACGCCGCGGAATGCCTCCGCCACGATCGTGATGCGGAAATGGCTGTGGCCCCCGGCGGCTCCCGCATGGCCGGCGTGCAGGTGACTTTCATCCTTGATGAGCAGCACCGAGGGCGCAAAGCGGGCCTCCAGGCACTGTCGCAGGCGTTGTTCCCGGCCGGAGCCTAATTGAGCCATTGCGGGACTTACGATTGGGTGGCTTGGGTCTTGCCGCTCAGCCATACCACCTGCGGCACCATGAATACCAGCATCGCCACGGTGATGCCGAAGACCTTGAAATTGACCCACACCGACTCCTCGAAGTTCCGCGCCACATAGATATTCGCGACGGCGAGCAGCGCAAGCCACCCGACCCAGAGCGAATTGATCATGAGCCAGGTGCGCGCCGAGATGTTCAACGGCTCCTTGAACACCGCCTCGAGCATGCGCCGCGCAAGCGGCTGTTTGCCGATGACGGTGCTGCCGAGAAAAGCCGCGGCGGCGAGCGCCAGCAGCACCGTCGGCTTCCATTGAATGAAGCGCCGGTCGTGCAGCAGCAGCGTGGCGGAGCCCAGCATCAACACCACGGCGACCGTGATGACGTGCATGGTCTTGAATTTCCCGGTCAACAGGCGATGCACCACCATTTGCAGCACGCAGGCGGCCATCAGCGCCGCCGTCGCCCAATAGATGCCCAAGAGCTTGAATCCGAGGAAGAAAACGATCAAGGGTAACCATTCGAGTAGCTGATTCATCCGCGTATCATAGCCGGACGTGAGCATTTACCTGCAACTGCATCCGGTCTCTCCGCAACGACGCTTCGTGCGGCAAGCGGTGGCGACACTGCGCGCCGGCGGGGTCATCGTCTATCCGACGGATTCGTGCTACGCGTTGGGCTGCCACATCGGCGACAAGGCGGCGCTCGAGCGGATTCGCACCATCCGGCAGACCGATCGCAACCACGATTTTACGCTGGTGTGCCGCGATCTGGCGGAGGTCGGCAAGTATGCGCAAGTCGACAACTGGCAGTATCGATTGCTGCGCGCGCATACGCCGGGGCCGTACACCTTTGTGCTGAAGGCGTCGCGGGAGACGCCGCGCCGCTTGAAACACGAACGGCGCGGAACCATCGGCTTGCGGGTGCCGGATCATCCGGTGACCGCGCTGCTGCTCGAGGCGCTGGCAGAACCGGTGATGAGTTCGACGCTGCTTCTGCCCGGGGAACAACTGCCGCGCACCGACGCCAAAGAGATCTACGAGAAGCTCGAGCACAGCGTCGACTTGGTGCTGGACGGCGGCAATTGCGGCCTGACTCCCACCTCGGTCATCGATCTGTCCGGGGGAAGCGCCATTGTAGTGCGCGAAGGCCGCGGCGACCTGCGCCCCTTTACCACTTAAGCCACCGTATAATGGCCGTTCAATTGTTGCAAATCAGCTCGATTTTATTTTAAGTAACGAGTGTAAGCATTGGATTTATTTGTATTTCTCACGAAGATATCTGTCTATGCAATTCCGGTACTGTTGGCAATCACTCTGCACGAAGTAGCGCATGGCTGGACGGCCCGGTACTTCGGTGACCGCACCGCCGAGATGCTTGGACGTTTAAGTCTCAACCCCCTGCGCCACATCGATCCCATCGGTACCGTGCTGGTTCCCGGTCTGCTGCTTGCCGCGGGCGGCCTGTTATTCGGCTGGGCGAAGCCCGTGCCCGTTGCGTTGAGCGTGCTGCGCAATCCGCGGCTGTCGGGCATCCTGGTGGCGCTCGCAGGGCCGGCCGCGAATCTGCTGATGGCGGCGCTGTGGTGCCTCGTGCTGGCGGCGATCACCCGGGTCCACGGCAATGCGACCTTCAACGGTTGGATCGCGCTGATGGCGCAGGCGGGAATTTTGATCAATGTGGTGTTGGCGGTGTTCAATCTGTTGCCCATTCCGCCGCTCGACGGCGGACGGGTGCTGAGCGGTTTGCTGACGCCGCGCTTGAGTGCGCGCATGGACAAGGTCGAGCCGCTGGGTCTGTTCATCGTGCTCGGGTTGTCGATGTTCGGTCTTTTGGGCTGGCTGTTCGATCCGACCCATCAATTGATCGGACGCATCATCAATGCCTGTTTCGGATCGCCGTCATGAGCGGTCCGATTCAAAATCGGCGGGTGCTCTCCGGCATGCGGCCCACCGGGCTGTTGCACCTCGGCAATTATCACGGCGCCCTCAAGAATTGGATCGAGCTGCAATACCAGTACGAATGCTATTTCTTCATCGCCGATTGGCATGCGCTCACCACCGGATACGAGGACACATCGAAGCTCGAAGAGCATGTCTGGAGCATGGCGATCGATTGGCTGGCGGCGGGTCTCAATCCCGGTGTGGCGACGCTGTTCGTGCAATCGAAAGTGCCCGAGCACGCAGAATTGCATCTGCTGCTATCGATGATCACGCCCATCGGCTGGCTCGAGCGGGTACCGTCGTACAAGGATCAACAAGCGCAATTGGC
>CAYRAC010000216.1:0-2879 GCA_964422045.1 uncultured Steroidobacteraceae bacterium | reverse complement strand
AATGCGCGCTTGACGGTCGCCGACCGCGACCGGCTGTTCGGATTTCTGGAAGGCACGGGCATCGCGATTTTGCCCGAGCCGGAAGTGCTGCTGACCGCCACCCCCAAGGTGCCGGGACTCGACGGGCGCAAGATGTCGAAGTCCTATGGCAATACCATC
Source organism: uncultured Steroidobacteraceae bacterium (assembly GCA_964422045.1). Lineage (GTDB taxonomy): Bacteria > Pseudomonadota > Gammaproteobacteria > Steroidobacterales > Steroidobacteraceae > Bog-1198. The sequence continues at coordinate 2,720 of CAYRAC010000216.1, read as the reverse complement.
GGCTTGCGCGAAGATCCCGACTCGGTCGCGAAGAAGCTCAAGGCCATGCAAACCGATCCGGCACGCGTGCGGCGCACAGATCCCGGCGATCCCGACAAATGTCCGGTGTGGGATTTGCACAAAGTGTATTCAAACGCCGACACCCAGGCGTGGGTGCAGCAAGGTTGTCGCAGCGCCGGTATCGGCTGCTTGGAATGCAAGGCGCCGCTGATCGAGAAGATCGTCGAGGAGATCTCCGCCATCTCGAAGCGGGCGCAAGAGTTTGAGGAGAATCCGGAACTGGTCCGGGGTATCATCGCAGAAGGGTGCGAGCGGGCGCGCGCGGCGGCGCGCGATACGCTCGACGCCGTCCGTCAAGCCATGGGCATGGATTATCGATGAAACCTGAATTGACGCTTGTGCAAAAAACCGCGCCGCCGCCGGCGGCGCCGGTGCCGCAGCCGGCGCAAGGGGAGATGCCGTTTGCGGTCGTGGAAGGTCAGCCCGTGACCGAGATGCCGCGAGATTTGTATATCCCGCCGCAGGCGCTCGAGGTGTTTCTCGAGGCGTTCGAGGGGCCGCTCGACATGTTGCTGTATCTGATACGGCGGCAGAACCTGGACATTCTGGATATTCCGATCGCCGAGATTACGCGTCAGTACATGCGCTACATCGAACTGATGCAGGTGCTGCAATTGGAATTGGCGGGCGAGTACTTGTTGATGGCCGCGACCTTGGCCGAAGTGAAGTCGCGGATGCTGCTGCCGCGGATCGGCACGGATGAAGCAGCGGAGGAGAGCGATCCGCGCGCCGAGCTGGTGCGCCGCCTGCAGGAGTACGAGCGCTTCAAACGCGCGGCGGAGGGCATCGATCGGATGCCGCGGCTCGATCGCGACACGTGGATGGCGTCGGCGGATCTGGTCGATCGCAAGGTCGTGCGCATACCGCCCCAGGTGACGCTGCAGGAAATGCTGCTGGCCTTCCAGGACGTGCTGGCGCGCAGCGACATGTTCGCGCACCATCACGTGCAGCGCGAGCCGCTGTCGGTGCGCCAACGGATGACCGACGTGCTGGCCGCGCTCAGCGCCAGTGCGTTCATCGATTTTGCACAACTATTTCGTGCCGAGGAAGGCCGCCGCGGCGTGACGGTGACCTTCGTCGCCGTATTGGAACTGCTGCGCGAAGGGTTGATCGAGATAGTCCAGGCGGAGGCGTACGCGCCGCTGCACGTGCGCCTCGGCAACCCGGCCCGGCACCTAACTCTGGTGGCCGACGATGGCGCCGCCAATGACGACCTTGCGAGAACCCAATGAACGATCAATACGTGAAGAATGTGATTGAAGCGGCCATGCTGGCGGCCGGGCGGCCGTTGTCCATGGACGAATTGGTGAACGTATTCGACGAGCGCGACGGATCCAATGCCGAGGAGGTGCGCAATGCCATCGCCGCGCTCAAGGTGGAGTACGAAACGCGCGGTCTGGAGCTGCTCGAAGTGGCGAGCGGTTATCGAATTCAAATCAAGGCGGGCGTCGCAGAGCCGGTGTCGCGGCTGTGGCAGGAGCGGCCGGCGAAGTATTCGCGTGCGTTGCTCGAAACCCTGGCTTTGGTTGCCTACCGCCAGCCGATCACACGCGGCGAGATCGAACAAATCCGCGGCGTCACGGTCAATCCCCACATCATCAAGACGCTGCTGGAGCGCAGCTGGATCCGGGTCGTGGGTCACCGCGATGTGCCGGGCAGGCCGGAGTTGTTGGGGACGACGCGCGAGTTTCTGGATTACTTCAGCCTGAAGAAGCTCGACGATCTGCCGACGCTCGCCCAGCTCAAGGAGCTCGAGGACCTGCGGGTGCAGTTGACCCTGCCGGGGGCCGATCCGCAAGCGGCGGCCGACCCCGAGCATGCCGACGCGGGCGCCGCCGACGCCGCCGACGGCGCGCACTATGCCGCCGACGATGAAGAAGCGGACTCTGCCGGCGGAGAGGACGCGGACAGCGAGTCGCCGCGGGCGCAAGGGTTGGTCGCGCGCGGTGCCGACGACGATCTGAATTGAAACGACCGGCGCGGCCGCGTAAGAAATCGGCGCAGCGAGACCCGCCGCCGCCGGGCGAGCGCGTGCAGAAACTCCTATCGGCGGCCGGCATCGGCTCGCGCCGCGAAGTCGAGCGCTGGATTCGCGAAGGGCGGCTGCACATCAACGACCAAGTTCCGGCGTTGGGCGCCAAGCTCACGCCGCGCGACCGCATCACGCTCGATGGTCGCCCCGTCAGGTTGCACGCGCCGGAGGTGAAGGAATCGCGGGTGCTGCTATTTCACCGTTCGCCGGGCGAAACCTTGGATCTTAAGGCCGCAACTTCGCGCGCCGCGGAGCATTTGAACCTGCCGCGCTCCTCGGGGCGATGGCTCGCGATCCAACCCATGCCCCCGGTCGACGGCGGCTTGGAGATCCTCACCGACGATGGCTCCTGGGCGCACCGTGTGTCGCGCGGCGTGCATGCACTCACCGTCGATTATGTGCTGCGCATGCGCGGCCCGCTCAACGACGATCTGGTGGCCGAATTCAGGGCGGCCACCGATTGCGAAGGCGAGGCTGTGAGCATCCTCGAGGCCAACGCGCAGTACGGCGAAGGATTCAATCATTGGCTCAACGTCACGGTGCGCGCGACGCGCTCCGCGCAAGTGCGGCATTGGTGGGGGGCACGCGGCATCATCGTCAGCCGCCTGATGCGCGTGCGTTTCGGACC
>CAYRAC010000215.1:5398-6730 GCA_964422045.1 uncultured Steroidobacteraceae bacterium | reverse complement strand
CGCCTGCGGATCCGATCCAGGCGATTGCGACATTGTCGCCGCGCCAGGTGATCGCGGCGGCCGAGGCGGCACGCGAGGACGCGAGCGGCTATGTGGCCTGGCGCGAGAGCAAGCCTTCCAACATCGAGCGGCTGACGGTGCTGACGCGCGATCTGAACGACGCGATCACGCAGATGCGGGGGCACGAGGTGGGCCAGAAGTATCCGCCGGCGGACGTGTCCGCCGCCCGCGCGGCGCTGCGGGCGCTGCGGCTGTTCCTGCGGGAAAAGGACGACTGATGGCATCAACCGACGCATGGACCAAGGCGCAGACCGAGGAATTCATCCGCGTGACCAATGTGTCGCTGTCCAACCCGGCGCTGAGCGGGCAGGAGCACGCGCTGCTGGAAGCCGAGCGCGACGGCGCGCGCGCCTGGCTGCGCTACCTGGCGGCCGTCGAGGTGATGAAGGCGCCTGCGGAAGTCGCGCCTTCCGGCATGCCACGCGGGGAGCGCTTATAGGGTGGCCGACTTCGGCAGCGAAGTTCTGGCGGTGGTCGGCGCGGTCGCGCCGACGATCGCCACGGCTCTGGGCGGTCCTCTCGCGGGAATGGGGGTGCGCGCGATCTGCGGTGCGCTCGGCCTGGCGCCCGACACGCCGCCGGACAAGGTCGCGGCCGCCGTCGCCGCCGCGACGCCGGATCAGATGCTGGCGCTGAAGCAGGCGGACAATGCGTTCGCGGCGCAGATGAAGCAGCTCGACGTCGATTTCTCCAAGGTGGATGCGGGTGATCGCGCGTCGGCGCGGGCTCGCGAGGTCTCGGTGCAGGATCATACGCCGGCTGTGCTGGCCTATGCGCTGACCGCCGGTTTCTTCTCGCTGCTGGGGACGCTGGCGTTCGTGCCGGTGCCGGTCGCGAATGCCGCGGCGGTGAACATCCTGCTGGGCACTCTGGGGACCGCATGGATCGCGGCGATTTCGTATTTCTTTGGCAGCTCCAGCGGCTCGAAGACGAAAGACGCGATGCTGTTTCAGAGCGTGCCGGCCTCCGCTCTGCCGTCGCCTGAAGGGCGCGCTGATCGCACGACGCCTGAAGGGCGCGCTGATCGCACGACGCCCCCGTGATGCACTATTAATAGTACGAGCTCGGCCGGTTGGTCTTGCATCCATCCCGGCCCTGGTCCGAAACGCGGCTCGGACACTGCCACGGCCGCGCGTTTCTATCTCCCCACACTTGGCCCGGCGGGTCGCGATCCCCCGCCGGGTTCCTTTGAGGTATTTGACGATGTTCATGGTCAACGAGGGCGAGGCCGCGCTGATACGCGACGCTTACGAGCGGGGCGGTGAGCTGCTT
>CAYRAC010000215.1:0-5298 GCA_964422045.1 uncultured Steroidobacteraceae bacterium | reverse complement strand
TCCCTGGTCTGACGGACAAGGTGCAGGCACGGCTGTCGGCGCGGACGATTGCGGGATGGCAGCCGGTTGAGCTGCCGGCCAAGCGGTCTCCGCGGTTGAGCCGATCGACGCTCGGCGGCCGAGGTCCTGAGCAAACGCTATGATTAACGACCGGCCTGTCGATGACCCCAAGCTGCAAGCCGCCCTGAATGAGATCAGAGCCATCATGGAACGCTACGACTTCCCCGGCGCCGTCATGCTGGTGGCACCCGAGGAAGCCGTGTTCTCCTACAAGATGGACGCCACCTGGTCAGCGCTGCGCAAGGACCGTTCGACGCCATTTGGCTTTCGCTTCCGGGCCGTGTCGGCTGATACGGGCAAGCGCGAGACGGAACGCCGGGTCGAGGGTGCCATGAACACGATCTGTCAGCTTTCAGACTTCGGAAGTCACACCATGGATTGGATGGAACAGTTAAAGGCGGTGGTCTGCTGGGTGGCCGACATGTCGGGGGGTCCTGAAGTTGGAGGTGACCCACGTTAGCGGAAAAAGCGCGGCACTCAATCGATGTGTTGACGATTTTCCCTGTTAGCGAGGGCGAGGCCGCGCTGATACGCGACGCTTACGAGCGGGGCGGTGAGCTGCTTGCGGGCGCTGAGCTGTGCCGGCTGTTCCCTGGTCTGACGGACAAGGTGCAGGCACGGCTGTCGGCGCGGACGATTGCGGGGTGGCAGCCGGTTGAGCTGCCGGCCAAGAGTCAAAAACGTCGTTGATTACTTGAAACGGACGCGCTTTTGCGTGTTTTGTGGCTCAGGCGCGCGCCGGGGTTCCGGTCACAGTGATAGCGCCGCTGAGCTGGTAGACCAGCCGCAGGCTCGCGGCGATCGCTTCCATCCACGACACGGCGTCCTCCTGTCTCCATGGGGTGCCGGCTTCGGGCAGCATCTGCACCAGGCTCTGGATCACCGGCGGCTGGGCTTCGGCGCGCACGCGGGGCGGTTGTGCGACGGGCGCCTTCGCGGCCTGGATCGGTGCGGCTGGGGCATCAGCATGTGCGGCTGGTTTGGCGGTGGTCTTTTTCGGTCGACGGGTGCGCTTGGCGCCGTTGGAGGTGGCGGGCGCGGGGGCCTGCTTTGCGGGTTCGGTGGTCTGCTGGGTGGCCGACATGTCGGGGGGTCCTGAAGTTGGAGGTGGGATCAGGATAGTTGCAACGTGGGAGAGCGGCAAACGGCGATGAGGGAACTTGATGGACATGTAGCACCGATGCGGCACACCGACGAGGGTGGGCAAATTTATCTCGTAAATACCGGTGGTTAGAGCCGTAGAGCACCTCCCTGACACGGAGGGGGTCACAGGTTCAATCCCTGTCGCGCCCACCAATTGTGCCAACATTCTAAGGTCTTACCATATCTTGGATAGGGCTGGTGGGCCGGACAGTCCCGGACGGCGCCGGACAAGATCCCACCCAAATTAACGCGGCAAAATCGCGGCACGCTAACCGACCCTGGAAATAGCCTCCGCCATGTGATCGATCGATACTGCGGCATAGCGCTCCACCATCGTTAGGCTCGACCAGCCGCCGAGACGCATGAGGGTATAGAGATCGCATCCGCTCATCACCATGTGCGCCGCCCAATGGTGGCGCCAGTCATGCACACGGAACCCGGTGATCTTCGCCGTCCGGCAAGCGGTTTCGTGTGCACGCTTGAGCGGGTTGCCGCCCTTGTCGCGGGTGTCGGCATAGGGTTTGCCGCGCGACGACAGGAACACCGGCCCGCTGGTCGGACGGCTTTGGCGGCGCCATACTACGTAGAGAGCGACCCGCACGCGCCGGTGCATCGGCGTCGTTCGGCCGCGCCGCGACTTGGTCCGCGCAACACCTTGCTCGGCGGTCCCCATGATGAAGATCGTCCGCCGCCGCCAGTCGACATGGCGCCAATCGAGCCGCAGCGCCTCCTGTGTCCGGAATCCTTGATAGCGGAGCGTTAGTGCAACACCGCGCGCGTGCGGATTGTAAGCCGCGATCAGGCGATCCGCTTCGGGCTGTGTCAGATAAGCGATGCGCTCGCCGTCGTGCTTGCGGACCCGCACCTTGGCGATCTGCGGAACGGCGACACCATTGGCCTCGCAGCCGTAGGCAAGGGCGGCGCGGAAGGTCGTGCGCCAGCGTTGCACGCTCGTCGCCCGCAGTGGTTCGGCCCGGGCCTTCACCCAGTCCTGCCAAGCGCCGGCCGCGTCCGCGACGAGGCGGTCGCCAACACGTTCATTGAGCTCTGCAAGCTGATCCCGAGGGTAGCCGTGCACACCGCCGGGCCGTTTGAGGTAGGCGAGGATACAGTCGGCAATCGTCAGGGTTCGCGACCGCCCGGTACCACCGTCAAGGATGTCCTGGCGGATTTCGGCGTCGCGCGCTGCGGCCTGGGCGTCCGCGTCAACGCGCGCACGGCATCCTGTGCTGTACTCGGGGACGATGACCCGCGTTTTGCCGACGTTGACCGTGCCGCGCGCGTACCAGACCCCTTTTCGTCTGCGGCTGACGTGGACTGGCATCGCAAGTACGCCTCGATCATTTTGACGTCGTCAGTAGTGAACAGCATTTTGCTGCCCGCCTGGATTGGCACAATTCCTCTTACCTTTGGCAACACCCGCCGAAGCCATTTCTCGGATTTGCTGAAGTAGTTCGCGACGTCTTCGCGGCTGAACCTTGGGCCGAGAATGTCGTCTAGCTTGCGGCGGGTTGGGGCGTCAGCCATCGGCCGCCCCCTCGCTCTCCATCTCGCGCGCTGTCCAGTCGTCGTAATCGTCGGCCATCACGCCGCCTCCCCGTCGTCGGGCTCGTCGTCATCATGCTCCGCCAGCGGGCAGTTCGCCGGTCCTGGGCACGAACCGGGCCAGTCCTCGCCGGCGCACTGGCACCGATGCGCGTTGCGGGCTCGGCGCGCTTCATACTCATCCTCGGCGTACTCGTGCCGAAGTTCCTCCTCACGCTCCCACTCGGCTTCGTCGCGCGCTGTCCAGTCGTCGTAATCGTCGCGCATCACGCCGCCTCCTTCACTGCCGCCGCGAAGGCGTCGCGGACTCGTCTACCGGCGACCGCTGCGATTGCCGCATGCTCTTTCGTGTCAAATGCGCCGAGGAAAAGCGATGTGCCGTGGATTTTGATCCACGCATTCCAGTTGCCGGTCGCTGCATTAAAATTCACCCCAGTCACGCCGCTGGTGTTGTTCCGGCTGGTGCTCTTGTTTGCTTGTTGTTCGGAGTTGGTCGCCCAGCGGCAGTTGCCAGGCTCGTAATCACCGTCGTTATCGATGCGTTCGATGGAGTGCTTTGGAGACGGTCGCTTGCCCATGTCCGCCAGGAAGTTTTCAAAGTTGTCCCAGCGTTCGCAGACTAAAATTCCTCGCCCGCCATAACGTTTGAACCCACCATTGCCTATGATCCGACAGCGACCGCGCATCGCCTGCCAGACTCCATATTCGGACGTGCGGGCGTAGCCACGTGCTGCGCCGTGCTTGGTAATCCGTTCAAGCATCGCGCATCCGCACGAGGTCGAGTGACCGTTGCGGAGGTTCGATCCCTGCACCACTTTCACTGTTCCGCACGCACAACGGCAAAGCCACGTGGCGACAGCGCCTCTGCGGAACTGTCTCGAACCGTGCCGACTGACAACCGTCCATCGGCCGAACACTTGTCCGGTAAGATCGATGAGGTGGCTCATGCTGCCGCCGCAGCCGCATGAGCCTCAAAAAACCCGCTGCCTCGTGCCCGCTCTAGCATTTCGTCGCGCATATCTAGGAACTCACGCAACGCAGCTTCCATCTTGGCGATGTACGGATCATCGCGGTACGTCCGAATCGTCACTGGAGGCAGCGACGGATGGAAGCCGTAAAAATCAACAAAAGTGAGGTCTGCTATCCAAATTTGGCCTTGCACCTGCTGGCGGTAGTCGTCGCCGGGCCCGTCGATCAGGAAGCCCATGTGGGTCTGCGGCGCGGTGCATTTGATTTCGAGCGCACCCCGCGCGCCGATCACCAGCCGGTCGGGCGAGCAGCCAAGGCGTCCGTCGTCGGTGGTGATGAAGCCGACCAAGCGGGTCTCGGTGTCGGTGGTGAACTCGTATTGCTGCACCGCCTGCGGCTCCAGGACTTTGCCACGCACGATCCAGTCGAGGTTGCCAATGGAAGACTCCAGCGGCTCGCCCAGCAGCGTCTCCGCGACCAACTGGTGCGCGTATTTCCGGGCCTGCTTGGACAGATCGCCTTTCACCGCGGTGATGATGCGGTGGAACTCGGACGCGGTCGGGATGCCGAGGCGGACGGCCAGCCACTCGGGGCTGCCCTGCACGACGTCGTGGATGATCATTGTGCAGCTCCGTTGCGCGCGGCCTTGGCCGCGTCCTCTTGTTGCACCGCGAGGCGCCAGCGTTGCCTGAGCACCCCCTTCTTCGTGAGCAGCGCGTTCTTCAGCCTAGGGAAGTCGGCCGCCGGGGCGTGCTCGATCGAGGTCAGGCCGGGTGTCATCGCGGCCAAAAAGCGTCCCTCTTCCGTACGGGTCTGCGCCATCAGATCGCTGAGCACCGCAAGCTGCTCGAGGGAGAGGCGCCCGGCATCGGGGCGTGTCCGGTTGCCGTCGTTGTCATCGTTGGTGAGCACGACGTTGAACGCCATGCTGGTGAGGTAGCGGCGCAGGTAGCTCACCGACGAGCCAAGCCCCTGCACCGGCGTCTTGTTGCCGGTGCCCTTCGGCCCGGCGACATCGAGCGCGGCTTCGAGGCAGTACTTCTTGGAGTGTCCCCCGACATGCGAGACCTCGCAGACGATCCGCACGTTCGGCCCGTCCAGCGGTTCGCTGTTGAACTCCAGGCAGAAGCCGTGGCGCGCGTAGATCGGGCGGATGGCGGCGTCGACCGCCTCCAGCGTGGCGTAGCGGCTGGAGGTCTGCTCATTGCGGGCGTTGCGCAGCACCGGCTGCATCTCGCCTTGCGCCGCGGACATCGCACGGTTGAACTGCAGGCGGGCGTCGTCGGCCACGATCTCGCGCTGCATCCGCAGCAGCGATTCGAGTTTCGTCACGTCGATGGCGGGATCCCTGACGGCGCGGGCGAGGAAGTTCAGCAGCGAGTCAGGTTCGGCGGGCGTGATCGCGGTGGGCGGAACAGGGGCGGCGATGGTGATCTCGTTCATCACGCGGCCTCCTGCTGGGCGGCTGCAACTTGTTCGACCTCGACGTCGGCGATGGCGGCCTCAAGCAGCCGATCGCGCGCCATGCGGATGTGCCAGGACACGTTGCTTTCGCCGAATGTGCCAGCGAGCCTGGTGTCG